>JASLGD010000412.1 GCA_030150305.1 Caldimonas sp.
GCCGCCGACCGGAACGATGATCGTCGTCTTGCCGGCGGCGATCGCGTCGCGCAGCTCGGTCCACGTCAGCTCCTCGAGGAACACGGTCGCCGGCGGCGACGCCGCCGCCGCGCCCGCGTGTGCCGCTGCGACGGCGAGCAGCGCGGCGACGAGCCAGGAGCGGATCGGGAACATGGCGCGATGTTAGCGAGCGCCGCCGCCGCGACCGCGCGCGACGAGGCCGATCACGCGACGGTTTGCGCGATCGCGCGGTCCCAGCCGCGCATCAGCTCGGCGGCACGGTCGCGCGCCATCGTCGGATGGAACGTGCGCTCGACCTGCCAGTGCGCGGCGAGCTCGTCGGTGCCCGACCAGACGCCGCACGCGAGCCCGGCGAGGTACGCGGCGCCGAGCGCGGTCGTCTCGACGCACTTCGGCCGCACGACCGGGATGCCGAGCAGGTCGGCCTGGAACTGCATCAGGAGGTCGTTGACGCTCGCGCCGCCGTCGACGCGCAGCTCGGCGACCGGCGAGCCGCCGGCGGCGACGATGTCGCGGCTCATCGCGTCGAGCAGCGCCGCGCTCTGGAACGCGATCGACTCGAGCGCGGCGCGCGCGATGTGCGCGATCGTCGAGCCGCGCGTGAGCCCCACGATCGTGCCGCGCGCGTCGGGATTCCAGTGCGGCGCGCCGAGGCCGGTGAACGCCGGAACGAACATCACGCCGCCGTTGTCGGGGACGCTCGCCGCGAGCTGCTGAACCTCGCTGCTCGAGCGGATCGCCTTCAGGCCGTCGCGCAGCCACTGCACGACCGCGCCGCCGATGAAGACGCTGCCTTCGCGCGCGAACTGCCGTCTCGCGGACGGCTGCGCAGCGCTCGTCGCGATCAGGCCGTTGGTCGACGGCTCGAAGCGATCGCCGGTGTTCATCAGCATGAAGCAGCCGGTGCCGTACGTGTTCTTGACCTGGCCCGGTCGAAAGCACGCCTGGCCGAAGAGCGCGCTCTGCTGGTCGCCGCAGGCGCCGCCGATCGCGATCGGCGCGCCGAACGCCTCGGCGCTCGTGTGGCCGAAGACGTGGCTCGACGGACGCACCGCCGGCAGCACGGCGCGCGGGACGTCGAGCGCGGCGATCAGCTCGTCGCTCCATTGCCCGGCGGAGACGTCGTAGAGCATCGTGCGCGACGCGTTGCTCGCGTCGGTCGCGTGCACGGCGTTCGCGCGCGTCGCGGCGCTGGCACCGCCGGTCAGGAGCCACATCAGCCAGCTGTCGACGGTGCCGAACGCGAGCTCGCCGCGTTCGGCGGAGGCGCGTGCGCCGGCGACGTTGTCGAGCAGCCAGGCGAGCTTGGTGCCGGAGAAGTAGGCGTCGATGACGAGCCCGGTGCGCTCGCGAACGAGCGTCTCGAGGCCGCGCTGCTTCAGCGCCTCGCACGCCGGCGCCGTGCGGCGGTCCTGCCAGACGATCGCGTTGGCGATCGGCTCGCCGGTCGCACGGTTCCAGACGACGGTCGTCTCGCGCTGGTTGGTGATGCCGATCGCGGCGATGTCGTCGGCGCCGAGCCCGGCCTTCGCGATCGCCTCGCGCGCGGTCGCGAGCTGCGAGCTCCAGATCTCCTTGGGATCGTGCTCGACCCAGCCGGGCTGCGGAAAGATCTGGCGGAACTCGCGCTGCGCGAGCGCGACGATCTGCCCGCGCGCATCGAAGACGATCGCGCGCGAGCTCGACGTGCCCTGGTCGAGCGCGAGCAGGTGTTTGGTGTCGCTTGCCATGTGCCTCGTCGTCGTGAACGCAGTGAAGGATCTCTGCCGCGGCCGGGATCCTTCGCTTCGCTCACGATGACACAGTGTGCGCGCCACGACGGCAGGGCGGCGATGCAAGAATAGTCGCGATGCCGCAGGACGACGCCGACCGCATCCCGACCGCAGCGCGTCGCGAGGTCGACGTGCTCGTCGTCGGCGGCGGCATCAACGGCGTCGGCATCGCGCGCGACCTCGCCGGCCGCGGCGCCCGCGTCCTCCTCTGCGAGCAGGACGACCTCGCGTCGCACACGTCGGGCGCGTCGACGAAGCTGATCCACGGCGGGCTGCGCTACCTCGAGTACTACGACTTCGCGCTGGTGCGCAAGGCGCTCGCCGAGCGCGAGCTGCTGCTGAAGGCGAACCCGCACATCATGCGGCCGCTCTCGTTCGTGATGCCGCACGACCCGTCGATGCGCCCGGTGTGGATGATCCGGATCGGCCTCTTTCTCTACGACCATCTCGCGCGGCGCGAGGTGCTGCCCGGCTCGCGCACGGTCGACCTGCACGCGCACGTCGCCGGCGGCCCGCTCAGGCGCGAGTTCACGAAGGGCTTCGTCTATTCCGACGGCTGGGTCGACGACGCCCGCCTCGTCGCCTTGTGTGCCGTCGACGCCGCCGAGCGCGGCGCGACCGTGCTGACGCGAACGCAGTGCGTCGACGCGGTGCGCGGCGCCGACCACTGGCAGGTCCGCCTGCAGTCGGCGCGCGGCGGCACGCTGCAGGTCGCGGCGCGCGGCCTCGTCAATGCCGCAGGCCCCTGGGCGGGCGAGTTCCTGACCGCGCACGCGCACGCGAAGGACCGCGTCCAGCTGCGCCTCGTCAAGGGCAGCCACATCGTCGTGCGCAGGCTCTTCGAGCACGAGCTCGCGTACATCTTCCAGAACCCCGACGGTCGGATCATCTTCGCGATTCCGTACGAAGGCGACTTCACGCTGATCGGGACGACCGAGGTCGACCACCCCGGCGCGATCGGCGCGCCGCGCGCCGACGCGAGCGAGATCGAGTACCTGTGCGCGCAGGCCAGCCGCTACTTCTCGCGCGCGATCGGTCCGGCCGACGTCGTCTGGACGTACAGCGGCGTGCGGCCGCTGCTCGACGACGAAGAAGGCAACCCGGCGGCGGTGACGCGCGACTACCGGCTCGAGCTCGACCGCGACGGCGGCGCGCCGCTGCTCTCGGTGTGGGGCGGCAAGATCACGACGTTTCGCAAGCTCGGCGAGGAAGCGGTCGCGCTGCTCGGTCCGGCGCTGCGCGACGTCGAGCTCGGACCGGCGTGGACCGAGCACGCGCCGCTTCCCGGCGGCGACCTGCGCGCCTGGCTCGGCGAAGGCGCGCCGCCGCCGACCGCGGTCGACGCCACGTTCGAGCGCCTCGTCGCCGCGCTCGGCGAACGCCACGCCACGCTCGACCGTGCGCTCGTGCGCCGGCTCGCGCGGTGTTACGGCACGCGCGCGGCCCGGCTGCTCGCGCACGGCCTCGGCGTCGAGATCGCACCCGGCGTCTTCGCCGGCGAGCTCGCGCATCTGCGCGCGCACGAGTGGGCGAGGAGCGGCGACGACGTCCTCTGGCGGCGCACCAAGCTCGGCCTCCATCTCGACGACGCCGGCCGCGCCGCGGTGAGCGCGTGGATGGCGATGCAGGACGAAGCGGCCGGCGCGTTCAGCGACGAGCGCTAGCGAACGAGCGGCGCGTCGGGCAGCTCGTTGACGTCGTCGTCGCCCGCGCGCCGCGGGAAGTGGCGGACGAGGAGCGCGTCGACGGCGTCGATCGCGCGCAGCAAGCCGCCCTCGAAGTCGCCGGACTGGAACGCGCTCTGCATCGACGCCGCGATCCGCGCCCACTCGGCGGCGTCGACCTGGCGGCTGAGCCCGCGGTCGGCGACGAGCTCGATCGCGTGCTCGGCGAGCAGGAGATAGAGAAGGACGCCGTTGTTGCGCTCGGTGTCCCACACACCGAGCTTGGCGAACGCAGCGACCGCGCGATCGCGCGGCGTCGCGCGGCGACGCAGGTAGCTGAGCGGCAGGCCGGCCTCGACGACGACGCGGATCTGGCCGGTGTGGCGCTTCTCGCTCGCGGCGACGCGCGCCTCGATGCGCGCGAGCGCGTCCTTGGAGAGCATGCGCCGCGCATCGGCCTCGTCGAAGAGGCGGTGCTTGAGCAGCCGCATCGTCCAGTGCGCCATCACCACCGTCCCGACGCGCCGCCGCCGTCGAAGTTGCCGCCGCCGCCGGAGCTGAAGCCGCCGCCGCCGCCCAACCCGCCGCCGCCGCCGCCGAAGCCACCGCCGCCGAACCCGCCGGGAAAGATCACCGGGCCGCCGATGCCGCCGCGGCCGACGCCGCCGAGGCCCATGACGCCGACGACGAAGAGCGCGATCACGCCGGCGACGACGCCGAGCAGCGCGCTCGCGGTGAGCCACCAGCCGATCGCACCGACCGCAGCGCCGGTCGCGAGCGCGCCGAGCTTTCGGCCCATCACGGCCGCGAGGATGCGGCCGACGATCGGCACGCCGACGAAGAGGAAGATCGCGAGGTCCTGCCAGTCGATGCCGCGTGCCGCCTGCGGCCGCGCGCCGGGCGCCGGCTGCGCCCTCGGCGGCGGCAGCTTCTCGCCGGCGACGAGCGCCGCGATGCGGTCGACCGCCTGGTTCAAGCCGCCGGCGAAATCGCCGTTGCGAAACGCCGGCACCATCTGCTCGTTGATGATCCGCCCGACGACGACGTCGGGAATCGCGCCCTGCAGCGTCGCCGCGACCTGGATGTTGACGTCGTGATCGTTCTTCGCGACGACGATCACGAGGCCGTCGCCGACTTCCTTCCTGCCGATCTTCCACGTCGACGCGACGCGCTGCGCGAACGAGAAGATGTCCTCGGGCCGCGCCGTCGGCACGATCAGGATCACGATCTGCGTGCCGCGATCGCGCTCGATCGCGGCGAGCTTGTCGGAGAGCGCCTTCGCCTGCTCGCTCGTCAGCGTCGCCGTCTGGTCGATGACGCGTCCGGTGAGGACCGGCACCGGCACGACGTCCTCGGCGCGCGCGCTGCCGAGGACGAGCGCGGCGAGGAACGCCACCGCGGCCAAGACTGCGCGCATCGGCGCCTCGCCGTCAGCGCGACGCGGGCTTGTCGAAGCTCACCGCCGGCGGCACCGAGATCTGCTGCTCGTTGGTCACGGTGAAGCTCGGCTTGGTCTTGTAGCCGAAGATCATCGCCGTGAAGTTGGTCGGCACGCTGCGCACCTTCGTGTTGTACGCCTGGACCGCGGCGATGTACTTGTTGCGCGCGACCGTGATGCGGTTCTCGGTGCCTTCGAGCTGCACGCGCAGGTCCTGGAACGCCTTGTTCGCCTGCAGCGTCGGATACGCCTCGCTGACCGCGATCAGGCGGCTGAGCGCCGAGCTCAGCTCGCCCTGCGCCTGCTGGAACTTGTTGAACGCGGCCGGGTCGTTGACGAGCTCGGGGGTCGCCTGGATCGAGGTCGCCCTCGAACGCGCTTCGATCACCTTGGTGAGCGTCTCCTGCTCGAAGTTGGCTTCCCCCTTGACGGTCGCGACGATGTTCGGGATCAGGTCGGAGCGCCGCTGGTACTGGCTCAGCACCTCGGCCCACGCTGCGGTGACCTGCTCGTCGAGGCTCTGGAACTCGTTGTAGCCGCAGCCCGGGAGGCCGACGATTCCGAGCGCCGCGAGCAAAGCGAAGGCGAAGCGCCGCAGCGACGGAACCGGGAAGAAGCGAAGCATCGTGGGCTCTCCTGTCTCCTGCGAACCCGGCGATGCTACCCCGCGCACGCGCGCGGCGCGGCGCTATCCTGAGGCCATGCGCCCCGCGACTTTCGTCCCGGCGTTCGTGAGCCACGGGCCCGCAACGCCGCTGCAACCGCTCTTCCTCGACTCGCCGCATTCCGGCTTCGACTTCCCCGACGACTTCGGCTCGATCCTCCCGGAGTTCGATCTCCGCGAAGGCGAGGACTGCTTCGTCGACGAGCTCTACCTGCCGGCGACCGAGCGCGGCGTCGGCCTCGTCGCGGCGTGCGCGCCGCGCACCTACATCGACGTCAACCGCCACGCCGGCGACATCGACCTGGCGCTGATCGAAGGCGGTCGCTGGCCCGACGAGCTCGTGCCGAGCGGCAAGGCGCGCCTCGGCAAGGCGCTCGTCTGGCGAACGCTCGACGACGGTCGCGCGATCTACGACCGCAAGCTCGCCGTCGACGAGGTGCGGCGGCGGATCGAGCGCTTCCACCGCCCGTACCACGCCGCGGTGCGCGATCGCATCGCGGCGGCGCACGCGCGCTTCGGCGCCAGCTGGCACATCAACTGCCATTCGATGAACGCCGTCGGCGGGGTGCAGGGCGAAGGCGGCGCTGGCCGCGTGCGCGCCGACTTCGTGGTCGGCGATCGCGACGGCACGACCTGCGACGCGGCATTCACCGAGCTCGTCCGCGGCACGCTCGCGGGCATGGGCTACGACGTTCGCGTCAACGATCCGTACAAGGGCGTCGAGCTCGTTCGCGCCTATTCGAACCCAGCGGAGGGTCGCATGAGCCTGCAACTCGAGATCAACAAGCGCCTCTACATGGACGAGACGACGCGGACGAAGAGCGCAAACTTCGCGACGCTGCAGCGGCAGCTGCTCGAGCTCGTCGACGCGATCCTCGAGTACACGAAGAGCGCGCTCGCCGCGCGGGCAGGCGCGCGATGAGCGCGGCGACGAGCCCCGGCGCGCGCGCGACCGGCGGCGCTGCGAAGGCGAGCGCGCGCGCAGGCGAGGCGAAGACGAGCGCGCGCGGCGCGGCGGCCAAGGCGACCAAGACGACGGAGCGCGCGGCCGCGCTGCCGCAACGCGTCCAGCTCAAGCGCAGCGCCGGCTGGAAGATGCCGGCCAACACCGTCAAGGTCGATCGCACGACGCGCTGGGGCAATCCGTTCACGATCGCCGATTGCGGCAGCGTGGCGATCGCGGTCGCGCAGCACGGCCGCTGGATGCGCGGCGAGATCGGCGCGCCGGGCGGCGTCGAGCCGCCGTCGCGCGACACGCTGCGCAGCGCGCTCGCCGGCCGCAACCTCGCCTGCTGGTGCGCGCTCAACGGGCCGTGCCACGCCGACCTGCTGCTCGCGCTCGCCAACAAGGGCTAGCCACGCCTTCCTGTCATCCTGAGCGCAGCGAAGGATCTCGCGTCACGCCAAGATCCTTCACTTCGTTCACGATGACTGCGGGCGCTCGACGGTCGGCAGCGAGAGGGTCGCGACGGCGCCGCCGCCCGGACCGTTCTTCAGCGTCGCGCGGCCGCGGTGCAGCTCGACGATCTCCTTGACGAACGAAAGGCCGAGGCCGGTGCTGCGCTTGGCGGTCGCCGGCCGTGCCAGCGAATAGAACTTCTCGAACACGCGGCCGGCGGCGAACTCGGGGATGCCCGGGCCCTGGTCGCGGACGACGAGATCGGCGCTGCGCGCATGGCGCACGAGATCGATCGTGACGCGGCCGCCGGCGGGCGAGAAGTCGATCGCGTTGTCGACGAGGTTGGCGAGCGCGCGCTGGAGCAGGAACGCGTCGCCCTCGACGACGGCGTCGCCCTCGCCGGCGACGAGCTCGACGCTGATGCCGCGCGCGAGCGCCGCCGGTGCCGCGCTCGCCGCGACCTCGGCCGCGACGTCGCGCAACGCGACCGGCTCCGGGCGGTCGAGCTTCCTGCGCGACTCGAGCGCCGTCAGCTCCATCATGCGATCGACCAGCTCCTGGATGCGCTGCGTCTCGCGGGCGATGTTGGCGACGAAGCGCGCGCGGTCAGCGTCGGCCATCGGCTCCTGCAGCAGCTCGGCGGCGCCGCGGATCGCCGACAGCGGGCCCTTCACCTCGTGCGTCATCGTCTGCACGTAGTCGGCGACGTAGTTGCGGCCGGCGAGCGCGTCGCGCATTTCGTCGTACGCCGCGCCGAACGCGCCGAGCGCGCGGCGGCCGAGGCGCGGCAGGCTGAACGAGCGCTGCGCCTTGACGTACTGCACGTAGTCGGAGATGAGGCCGAACGGCCGCACCAGCCACGCCGAGAGGATGACGACGAGCAGCAGCACGGCGATCACCGACGTCGCGCCGAGCTGCAGCGTCTTCTTGCGCGCCGCGTCGACGAACTGGCCGAAGCTCTGCACCGGCTTGCCGACGCTGACCGCGCCGATGATCTCGCCGCCCTCGCCTCCGGCGGTGCGGTCGTAGATCGGCGCGGCGACGTACATGACCGACGTGCGCGGGTCGCCTTCGACCTCGGGCGTCGTGCGCGCGCCGTAGCTGCCGCGCAGCGCGAGATAGACGTCGTGCCAGCGCGAATGGTCCATGCCGACCTGCGACGGCGGCGCCGACGCGGCGCCGGCGACGGCCGCGCCTGGCAGGCTGCGCGAATCGAAGACCACCGTCCCCTGGCGATCGACGACCGTCATCCGCAGCTCGACGCGCGTCTTCTCGATGCCGTAGATGTCGGCGACGAAGCGGCGCGCGTAGACGGTGCGAAAGAGCGGCGGCAGCGCATCGACGTGCAGCGTGCCGTCGGGCGACGCGTTCTCGACCAGCGAGGCCATCAGCTGCGCCGTCTCGACGAGCGAGTCCTCGGCCGACTCGCGGTAGCGCGGATCGATGTCGCCGAGCTGGCGGACCATGAGGAACGCGACGCCGAGCGCGTAGCCGACGAGGATGCCGATGAAGATGCGGGTGCGCTTGGTCATCGCGGCGGCTCGCTCGCACCGCGACGCATGGCGGACCGATCAGTCGGCAAGGACCGAGGTGGTTGCGCTCTCGACCGCGCGGCGCAGGTTGCGCTCGAGCGCGGAGAGCTTCTGCTCCACCGTGAGCGCGTCCCACGCGAGGACGACGCCTTTCGAATGCACGGGCAGGCTCATCGCCGACTCTCGCACCGGCGCCGAGCGGATCACGGCCATCGAGCCGACGTCGACGAGCGCAACGCTCACGTACGCGTAGGGAGCAAGGAAGCCGAACGATTCTTCGCCGCTCTCGCGGCCTTCCATGCGCTGCGTCGGGTCGAGATAGAAGCCGAGGCCGCTGATCCTGCCGCTGCCGATCACGCCGCTGTGCGTCTTGAAGCGGGCCTCGTCGCGCCACTTGGTGACGATCAGGAGGCGCTCGGCCTGGTGCTCGCGTGCCAGCTTGGCGAGCGCCTCGCGGAGCCCGCGCGAGTCGCCGCTGTCGACGAGGAGCTTGTCCTGGAGCTCGAACAGGCGCGGATCGCGGATCGAGAAACGCAGGACCGAGGTGCCGGGCTTCAACTTGCCGATCGTCTTCTCGGCGGCGTCGAGCGCGTACTCGTCGAGCACCGGGCTGTCGATCGCGTAGCTGCGGCGCAAGTTCTGATCGAGGCGCGAGCCGATTTCGTCCTTGCGAGTGACGACGGTGAACTGATCGCCGACGAGCGACAGCACGGCGACCGTCGGCGCCGGCGGTGGAGTCGAGGTCTGCGCGAACGCGGACGCTGGAGTCGCGAGCAGAACGAGCAGGCCGCGGCCGATGCGGCGCATGATTGGACTGGCCATCGAACGCCTCCCTGTCGACGTCACGCCGGCGCGGCCGGCATGTCCTCGGCGAGCGCGTAGCCGCTGCCGCGCAACGTGCGGATCGGATCGACCCCCGGCGCGACCGCCTTCATCTTCGCGCGCAGCGTCTTCACGTGCGCGTCGACCGTCCGGTCCATGCTCTCGCTGTCGTCGCCCCAGACGCGGTCGAGCAGCGCCTCGCGCGTGAAGACGTGTCCGGGTCGCGCCGCGAGCGTCTTCAGCAGCCCGTACTCGTAGCGCGACAGCTCGAGCGCGCGGCCGTAGTAGCGCACCTGCATGCGGCCTTCGTCGACGACGATCGGCCCGCTCGCGATCGTCGTCGCTTCGGCCGCGGTCGCGGCCGCGCCCTTGCCGGCGCGCCGCAGGATGCCGCGCACGCGGGCGACGAGCTCGCGTGGCGAGAACGGCTTGGCGACGTAGTCGTCGGCGCCGAGCTCGAGGCCGACGACGCGGTCGATCTCGTCGCTGCGCGCGGTGAGGAAGACGACAGGAACGTCGCTCGTCTCGCGCAGGCGCCGGAAGACCTCGAAGCCGCTGATGTCGGGCAGGCCGACGTCGAGGACGACGAGCGCCGGCGGCGCGGCGCGCGCCGCGGCGACCGCGTCCTCGCCGGTCGCGCACCACTGCGGCTCGAAGCCCTCGGTGCGCAGCGCGTACTGCAGCGTGTCGGCGATGCCGGGCTCGTCTTCGACGATGAGGATGCGGGGCTTCATCGACCGGGCGCCGGGCCGCTCCCAAGCCAGGCCGCACCCCCTCGACGGGCAGCACGGGTGCGCAGCGACGAGCGTAGCGGCTAC
>JASLGD010000436.1 GCA_030150305.1 Caldimonas sp.
GCCGCCGACATTAAGCGAGACTGGCCGAGGCTCTTGAAATGCGCGCCCGAGACCTTGAGAAGCACCCGCGAGGATGGGTGGCCGAGCGGTTTAAGGCACCGGTCTTGAAAACCGGCGACGTGCAAGCGTCCGTGGGTTCGAATCCCACCCCATCCGCCAGCCGCCCCTCATTCATCTTGCATTCACGCTACAATTGTAGCACTGTGCCAAACTGCGGGGCCTGCCTTGCCGCGCAGAAAGGGACGAGAATGCTGAGCAAGCTGCCGCCGCGGGAACGCCAGATCGTGGATATCCTCTATCAGAGAGGAGCCCTCGCCGTCGCCGACATCTGCGACGCTCTGCCCGTCCAGCTCAGCGGCTCGGCGGTTCGGGCGATGCTGTCGCGACTCGAGAAGAAGGGGTTCGTCCGCCGCAGCGAATCGGATCGCGGCTTTCTCTACAGCCCGGTCGTCTCCGACACCGTCGCCAAGAAATCCGCGCTCAGCGAGATCGTGCGGGTGTTCTTCAACGGCTCGCCAGCGAGCGCCGCAAGCGCCCTGCTCGGCATGTCGGACAAGCTCAAGGAAGACGAGCTCGACAAGCTCGAGGAAATGATCGCTCGCGCGCGGAAGGCCAAAGGGGGGCAGTAATGCTGCAGGTCCTCATCACGATTGCGTTGAAGTCGCTGCTGGTGGTTGGGCTCACGCTTGCTGTGCTCCAGCTGATGAGGACCCGATCCGCCGCGGAACGGTCGTGGGTTGCCCATGTGGGACTGCTCGCGCTCGTGGTTCTCGCGATCGCGCCGCTCGCGCTTCCGCGGTGGAACGTCGAAGCTCCAGGACTCTATTCTCACCCGGCCGACGTTTCGGCCCCGGCAATTGCTCCGCAGGCCCCGGCGGTCCGTTCGGCGTCCGCCATCCCGTCCGCTGGAGCGGTCGAGACGACGAGTTTGCCTAGGATCAGGGCGCCGGCCCCTGCCCCCTCGCGACTTTCGATCAACCCTGCTGCGGTCGCCGCCGCGGCTTACGCGTTGCCCGCATTCATCCTGTTGCTGGTGACCCTCATCGCGTTCCTCCGCCTGGTTGCGCTCCAGGCGCGCGCCGACGTGCTGGTCGACGGCCATTGGCTGAGCGCGCTGGCCCGCGCCCAGCGGCGGATGGGGTTTAAGCATGGCACCGCCCTGCTTACCAGCGACGAGCTCGCATCACCGATCAGCTGGGGACTCCTGCGTCCCGTCATCCTGCTTAATAGCGAGGCCGTCGAGGCGTCGGGCGAAGCGGAGGCCATCATTTCCCACGAGCTCGCCCACGTGGCGCGGATGGACTGGATCAAGCTGCTGCTCGCCCGAGTCGCGACCGCATTGTTCTGGTTCAACCCGCTGGTGTGGATACTTGCTCGCGAGGCGCACCAGCTGCGCGAGGAAGCCGCGGATGACAGCGTGCTCGCCGCGGATATCGTCGATACCGATTACGCGCAGCTGCTGGTCGGCGTGGCCCGGCACGAATGCCCCAGCCTGCTCCTCGGAGCCCATGGCGTCGCTCCGTCCAGGAGCTCGCTGGCTCGCCGCGTCGCCCGAGTGCTCGACGGCAAGCTGACGCGCGGCCCCGTGGCCGGATCGTTCGCGACGAGCGTGTTCGTCGGGGCACTGATCGTCGCGACCCCGCTCGCAGCGCTGACCCTGGTGCCGCCGGCTGCCAAGGCACATACCGCGTCCTCAGGCGCAGGCATGACGGCGCCCCAAGCCGAACTCGCGACGGCTGTGCCCGCCGACTTGCCGCACATCATCGCTCGTGGCGTGTCGGCTTCCGTGGCCACGGCGACGGCGGCGATCGCGCAGCCTGCTGCGAAGCCCGTGGCCGCCGGCCCGGACTTCGTGGTCAAGGCGCCTGGCGCCACTGTCAGCAGCACGCACGGAGTGGTCGTCGCTCAAGCTGCGAACGGAGCGAGCGTTACGACCTATCCCCCCGATGCGAGCGGCCGCTCCCGAGTCGTCGCCATCGGACCGGATGGCAGAACCGCGATCGCCTATGCCGATGCTGACGCCGTGGAGGCCCATTCGCACCACCCCAATTCCGCCATCGAGATGGCGATCGAGATGAAGGTCCTGGGCATCACTCCCGAATATGTCGCGATGATGCGGTCCGCATCACCCACCCTGCGCGATGCGGACGCCGATGAGATCGTGGAGCTCAAAGCCGTTGGCGCTACGCCCGAATATGTCCGGGAACTTGCACGAGCCGGGTTTAGCGACATCGACGCCGACACGATCAAGGGCATGAAGGCGGTCGGGGTCACTCCCGAATATGTGCGAGCGATCCGCGCCACGGGGGTGCAGCCCAGCGCCGACGAGTTCGTGGAACTCAAGGCGATGAATATCACTCCTCAGGAGCTCGCGAGGGTGCGCGGTTCCGGACCGCTCACCAAGTCGCGGATCAAGCAATTGATCAGGATGCGACCGCCTGCCCCGCCGGCGCCGCCAACCCCACCGGATCCCGACGACGGGTAATCGGGCCGCCGCCACACAAGAGATTGTCCAAGTGCTGAATTTTCGACGTCCCTCGGGACGAACGGGCGAGCTTTGCCCTCTGATTACAAGGAGATCGACCATGAACCGTCCACTTGCTTTCGCCTTTGCCCTGCTATGCGCCGGCGTCACCGTTTCATCCGCCTGTCTCGCGCAATCCGTCGAACAGGTCCGCTTCACGCTCGAGCCGGAGCACGGCCGCGGGGGCAAAATCCACGCCAGCTTCCGCGACGATCGTGACGGGCGTGATCACGACAATTGGTCGACC
>JASLGD010000453.1 GCA_030150305.1 Caldimonas sp.
GGTGGGCGGAGTGTTCCATGCCGTGCGGAGTGGCTGGGCGATGATCTGTTGCAGCTCCGGGCTCACGGTATTCGGAACCGGGATGGTCTTGGCCGGTACCTCGCGGGGCGCCAGCGGCGCCGTTTGAGCGGAGGCGGCAACGGCTGCAGACTGGAATGCCGCGATGGCGACCCAGTGAATGACGGACATGGTTTGGCTCCCCCTCTTGCGTTCTGGGATGGAAAGTGAAGGCGGCCGGCGTCGTGTGGCCGGATTGCGCGCCGGCAGAGATTCTCGTTGGTCACTGCGGCGATGCAACTCCCGCCGAGCGCCCGTGGCCGTCGCGCTCGTCGCCGCACTCTGCCTCGCCGACGCGTGCGCGCAATGGGCGCCGAGCGGCGCGCTCGCCAGGGTGCCGGTGGTCCACGATTGCGACGAAACCGGCGGCGACGTCGCGGTCTCGCGCCTCGATCCGCCGACCGTCTACGTCTGCGATCGCGTCGTTCGCCTGATCCGCGCCAGGGAGCCCGGCGCAGAGCAGTTCTACTTCGTCCACGAGTTCGGCCACATCGCGCTGCAGACGTCGAGCGAGTCGGCGAGCGACTGCTGGGCCGCGCGCGAGCTGGTCGCCTCGCCGAACGGCAGGCGTGCGCTGCGCATCGCGATCGCGCACTTCCGCGCACGCGGCGACGAGCCGAGCGCTCGCTACGGATCGCCGCGCGAGCGCGCCGAGCGCATCCGCAGCTGCGCCGATGAAGCGATGCCGGGCTGGGACGCGAACGACGGCACCGCGACTCGCGTCGGCAATCGGCCGCAACGCGCGCAGGCGAGCGCCGCAGCGACATCGGCGCCGCGCTGAGCGGGCGCGGAGCTCGCACACGGCGCACGAGCTCGCCGAGGCGCTGCCAGCAGAGCGGATCGGCGACGGCGACATCGCGGCCGCGTTCGAGAGGTCGCCGCAGCCGGTCGCGGCGACGCGCAGCAGTCCGGTCGCGCGGTCCTCAGGCTGCGGCGTCGCGCAGCCGCAGCGCGTTGAAGATGACCGATGCCGAGCTCAGGCTCATCGCGAGCGCGGCGATCATCGGCGACAGCAGCCAACCCGTGAGCGGATAGAGGACGCCCGCCGCGAGCGGAATGCCGAGCGCGTTGTAGACGAACGCGAACGTCAGGTTCTGCTTCATGTTGGCGATCGTCTCCTCGGAGATGCGGCGGGCGCGGACGATGCCGCGCAGGTCGCCCTTGACGAGCGTGATCTTCGCGCTCTGCATCGCGACGTCGGTGCCGGTGCCCATGGCGATGCCGACGTCGGCCTGCGCGAGCGCGGGCGCATCGTTGATGCCGTCGCCGGCCATCGCGACGCAGCGCGTCTCGCGCTGCAGCCTGGCGACGAGCGCGAGCTTGTCGGCAGGGCGCAGCTCGCCGTGCACGTCGTCGATGCCGAGCCGCTCGGCGACGCTGCGCGCCGTCGCCGGGCCGTCACCGGTCGCCATCACCACCGCGATCCCGGAGGCGCGCAGTGCGGCGAGCGCGTCCGACGCGCTCTCCTTGACGCGGTCGGAGACGGCGACGAGACCGACGAGCTTGCCGCCGACCGCGAGCAGCAGCACGCTCGCGCCGGAGGCGCGCAGCGCATCGGCCTGCTCGGCGAGGGCCTGGATGCGCACGCCCGTCTCCGCCATCAGTGCGGCGTTGCCGAGCGCGACCGGCCGCCCGGCGATGCGACCGCGCACGCCGATGCCGCTGCTCGATTCGAACGACTCCGGGCGCTCGAGGACGAGCCCGCGCTCGCGCGCGGCGCGCACGACGGCGTCGGCGAGCGGATGCTCGCTGCCCTGGTCGATGCTCGCGGCGATGCGCAGCACTTCGTCCTCGCCGTAGCCCGGCACGGCGACGACGCGCTCGACCGAGGGCTTGCCTTCGGTCAGCGTTCCGGTCTTGTCGACGATCAGGGTGTCGATCGCGCGCAGCGTCTCGATCGCCGCGGCGTCGCGAAACAGGATCCCGCGCGTCGCTGCCTTGCCGGTCGCGACCATGATCGACATCGGCGTCGCCAGGCCGAGCGCGCACGGGCACGCGATGATCAGCACGGCGACGGCGTTGATCAGTCCGAACGCCCAGCTCGGCTGCGGCCCGAACAGGCCCCAGCCGAAGAACGTCAGCAGCGCGGCGACGGCGACCGCGACGACGAACACCGAAGCGACGCGGTCGGCCATGCGCTGCATCGGCGCCTTGCTGCGCTGCGCCTGCGCGACCATCTGCACGATCTGCGCGAGCACGGTCTTCGCCCCGACGGTCTCGGCGAGCATGACGAGCGCGCCGCTCGTGTTCAGCGTGCCGCCGATCAGCTTGTCGCCCGGCTGGCGCGCGACCGGGATCGGCTCGCCGGTGATCATCGACTCGTCGACCGCGCTGCTGCCGTCGACGACCGGGCCGTCGACCGGAATCTTCTCGCCGGGACGGATGCGCAGGCGATCGCCGACGTGGATGTGCGCGAGCGCGACGTCCTCCTCGCTGCCGTCGGGCCGGATCCGGCGCGCGGTGCGCGGCGCGAGCGCGAGCAGCGAGCGGATCGCTGCGGAGGTCTGCGAGCGCGCGCGCAGCTCGAGCAGCTGACCGAGGAGCGTGAGCGAGACGATCACCGCGGCCGCCTCGAAATACACATCGACGCGACCCATCGTGCGCAACGACTCGGGAAACGCCTGCGGCGCGACCGTCGCGACGACGCTGTAGAAGAACGCCGCCGACGTGCCGAGCCCGATCAGGGTCCACATGTTCGGGCTGCGCTCGGCGATCGAGCGCACGCAGCGGACGAGGAACGGCCAGCCGGCCCACGCGAACACCGGCAGCGCGAGCGCGAGCTCGATCCAGCTCTGCGCGTCGGCAGTGATCCAGCGCCGGCCGACCACCGCGATCGCCGCGACGGCGACGGTCAACGGCAGCGTCGACCAGAAACGGCGGCGGAAATCGACGAGCTCGGGAGACTCGCCTTCGTCGACGCTCGGCAGCTCAGGCTCGAGCGCCATCCCGCACTTCGGGCACGCGCCCGGCCGGTCCTGGCGCACCTCGGGGTGCATCGGACACGTGTACATCGTTCCCGATGGCGCCGCGGGTGCAGGTGCTGCGGACGCGACGTGAGCGCCGTGCGCACGAGGCCGCGTCGCACCGTCGCCGCTGTGCGCGTGCACCGCGGGATGCGTGTCCTCGAGCAAGCGCGCCGGCGCGGTGAGATGCGCCATCGGCTCGACGCCGACGGCGATCTCCATGTAGCGGTCGGGATCGGCGACGAACTTGGCCTTGCAGCCGGCGCAGCAGAAGTAGACAGGCTCGCCGTGGTGCTCGTGCACGTGCGGCGAGTCGGTCGTCACGGTCATCCCGCAGACCGGGTCGATCGAGGTCGGAGGCAAAGCGGTGTCTCGAATGGATCGGCGCGTCGCTCTGCCCGGTCGAGGGCGCGGGTCGCAGCGCGATTGTCGCGGATGCCTTCGAGTTGGGGACGTCCCCGCTCGCCTCCAGAACTGTATATATTCACAGTATGACGAGCAAACCTCCGACCGGGCAGCGGGCGATCTCGCGCGACGAAGCGCCGCGCCCCGAGCAGGTCGCGCGCGTGCCGACGAAGGGGCGCGGGACGGTGTGGGCGATCGAGCATCGCTACGCGCGCCAGACGGGAGAAAGCTACGACGACGGCTGGGGAACGCTCGACCAGCAGGCCGAAGAGGAGCGCCTCGGCCCCGAGACGCAGGTGATCGAAGAGCGCGTCAAGTCGATCCTCTCGAAGAACGACTCCCCCGACCTCGACTTCGATCGCTCGGTCAATCCGTACCGCGGCTGCGAGCACGGCTGCATCTACTGCTTCGCGCGGCCCACGCACAGCTACCTCGGCCTGTCGCCGGGAGTCGACTTCGAGACGCGCATCATCGCCAAGGTCAACGCCGCCGAGCGGCTGCGCGAGGCGCTCGCCGCGCGCTCGTACAAGTGCTCGCCGATCAACGTCGGCTCGGCGACCGACGCGTACCAGCCGGTCGAACGCAAGCTCGGCATCACGCGCTCGGTCGTCGAGGTGATGGCCGGATGCGCGCAGCCGTTCTCGCTCGTCACCAAGTCGTCGGGAGTCGAACGCGACCTCGACCTCGTCGCGCCGATGGCAGAGCGCGGTCTCGTCGCGGTCTACGTCTCGGTGACTTCGCTCGACCCGGCGCTCGCGCGCATCCTCGAGCCGCGCGCCGCCGCGCCGCATCGCCGTCTGCGGACGATCGAGACGCTCGCGCGCGCCGGCGTGCCGGTCGGGGTCAGCGTCTCGCCGATCATCCCGTTCGTCAACGAGCCCGAGATCGAGCGCATCCTCGAGGCGGCAGCGGCGGCGGGCGCGACGGCTGCGTTCGGCATCGTCCTGCGCTTGCCCTGGGAGGTGAATCCGCTCTTCCAGCGCTGGCTCGACCAGCACTTTCCCGATCGGGCTGCGCGCGTCATGGCGCGCGTGCGCGAGATGCGCGGCGGCAAGGACTACGACTCGAGTTTCGGCGCGCGCATGCGCGGCGAGGGCGTCTGGGCCGAGCTGATCGCGCAGCGGCTCGCGAAGGCGAGGCGGCGCTTCGGCCTCGACGTCAAGCGCCGCGAGCTCGACTGCTCGCAGTTCGTCAAGCCCGCCGTGGCGAGCGCGTCTGGGCAGGGCGACCTGTTCGGCTAGTCGCTGAGATCGGGCTCGAAAAAGAGCCACTGCACCTGCGGAAACGCGCCGCGGAAGCTCTTCTCGACACGGTTGATCGCCTCGACGAGCGCATGACCCGTCGCGGCCGGTCGCATCTTCGCCTTGACGGCGACCATCACGTCGCCGCCGAGCTGCTGCGTCAGCACGTTGTAGACCGCTTCGACCTCGTCGTGCGACGCCAGGTGCTCGCGCATCCGGTCGAGGACCGGCGGCTCGACGCTGCGGCCGATGAGCAGCGCCTTGATCTCGATGCCGACGAGGATCGCGACGAGGACGAGGAGGGCGCCGATGCCGATCGAGCCGACTGCGTCCCACATCGGATTGCCCGTCGCGACCGCGAGCGCGATCGCGACGAGCGCGAGCGTCAGGCCACCGAGCGCGGCGACGTCCTCGGCGAAGACGACGAGCAGCTCGCTTTGCCGCGAGCTGCGAAACCACTGCCAGAGCCCGAGCTCGCCGCGATCCTTGTTGACCTCGCGGAGACAGCCCCAGAGCGAGACGCTCTCGGCCGCGACGCCGAACGCGAGGATCGCGACGGCGACCCAGGCGTTCTCGATCGGCTCGCCCGCCTGCAGCTTGTGGACGCCCTCGTAGATCGAGAAGAGTCCGCCCATGCTGAACAGCATGAGCGCGACGATGAAGCTCCAGAAGTAGATCGCCTTGCCGTGGCCGAGCGGGTGCTCGGCGTCGGGCGCGCGCCTGCCTTCGCGCATTCCCCAGAGGAGCAGCCCCTGGTTGGAGCAGTCGGCGTACGAGTGGATCGCCTCGGCGAGCATCGACGACGACCCCGTGAACACGGCGCCCGCCGTCTTCGCGATCGCGATGAGGAAGTTCGCGCCGAGCGCGAACAGGATCGACTTCAGAGAATCCGCGCCTGCCGACATGCCTGCATTGTCGAGCCGCCCGAATCTCCTTGGACGCCGAGGGCGTCCGCCCCTCCCTCCTGGAGGGAGGGGAGCGCAGCTGGGGAGGGAGCGATCCTGATGATCGAAGGCTTGTTCAAGGCTACGCCTTGAACAGATCCTTCACCCGGTCGCTCCACGTCTTCGCGTTCGGCGAATGCCGGTCGCCGGCCTTGCGGAACGACTCGTCGAGCTCCTTGAGGAGCTTTCGCTGGTGCTCGGTCAGCTTGATCGGCGTCTCGATGCTGACGTGGCAGTAGAGGTCGCCGGGATAGCTCGAGCGCACGCCCTTGATCCCCTTGCCGCGCAGGCGGAACGTCTTGCCGTGCTGGGTGCCTTCGGGCAGGTCGATCTCGGCCTTGCCGCCGAGCGTCGGCACCTCGACCGTGCCGCCGAGCGCCGCCGCGGTCATGGCGACCGGCACCGTGCAGTGGAGGTCGTCGCCGTCGCGCTCGAAGATCTCGTGCGGCTTGATGCGGATCTCGATGTAGAGGTCGCCGTTCGGTCCGCCGTTCGGGCCCGGCTCGCCGTTGCCGCTCGAGCGGATCCGCATCCCTTCGTTGATGCCGGGCGGGATCTTGACCTCGAGCGTCTTGTTGCGCTTGACGCGGCCCTGGCCGTGGCACGTCATGCACGGCTCGGGGATGATCTTGCCGCTGCCGTGGCACGTCGGGCACGTCTGCTGGATGCTGAAGAAGCCCTGGCGCATCTGCACGGTGCCCGAGCCGTGGCACGTCGTGCAGTTGATCGGGTTCGTGCCGGGCTTGGCGCCGCTGCCCTTGCACGTCTCGCACGTCTCGTACGAGGGGATGCGGATCTGCGTCTCCTTGCCGTTGGCCGCTTCCTCGAGCGTGATCTCCATCGCGTAGCTGAGATCGCTGCCGCGGTAGACCTGCGGACCGCCGCCACGGCTGCGCCCGCCGCCGAAGATGTCGCCGAAGATGTCGCCGAACGCCTCGGCGAAACCGCCGAATCCCTCGGCGCCGCGGCCCATGCTCGGGTCGACGCCGGCGTGGCCGTACTGGTCGTACGCAGCGCGCTTCTGCGAATCGGAGAGCATCTCGTAGGCCTCCTTGGCCTCCTTGAACGCCTCCTCCGCGGCCTTCGACGCAGCTCCCTGGTTGCGGTCGGGGTGGTGCTTCATGGCGAGCTTGCGGTACGCCTTCTTGATCTCCTCTTCGGAGGCGTTCTTGGTGACGCCGAGCACTTCGTAGTAGTCCCGCTTGGCCATGGGTCCCGCTAGCTCCCTCTCGTTTCAACCGGCGATTGTCCGACACGCAAACGCCGCGTCGCGGCGCAGCCATCGGCGTGCGCCTCGACGCGGCGGAATATGCACGCCGTTGGCGTCGTCGTTCGTCAGCCCTTTTTCACTTCCTTGAACTCGGCGTCGACGACGTCGTCGTCGCTGCGCGCCGACTGCGTCGCCTCGGCCTGCTGGCCGCCACCGGCCGGGCCCGCGCCCGCGCCAGGTGCCGCCTGCTGCGCCGCCTGCTCGGCGTAGACCTTCTCGCCGAGCTTCTGGCTCGCCTTCAGCAGCGCCTCGGTCTTCGCCTCGATCGCGGCCTTGTCGTCGGACTTGAGCGACTCCTCGACGTCCTTCAGCGCCGACTCGATCTTCTCCTTCTCGCCGGCGTCGAGCTTGTCGCCGTGCTCCGACATGCTCTTGCGAACGCTGTGGACCATCGCGTCGGCGGCGTTTCTCGCCTGCACCACCTCGAGCTTCTTCTTGTCCTCGGCGGCGTTCAGCTCGGCGTCCTTGACCATCTGCTGGATCTCGGCTTCCGAGAGGCCCGAGTTCGCCTTGATGGTGATCTTGTTCTCCTTGCCGGTCGCCTTGTCCTTGGCGCTGACGTGCAGGATGCCGTTGGCGTTGATGTCGAACGTGACCTCGATCTGCGGCATGCCGCGCGGCGCCGGAGCGATGCCCTCGAGATTGAACTCGCCGAGCGACTTGTTGCCCGACGCCATCTCGCGCTCGCCCTGGTAGACCTTGATCGTCACCGCCGGCTGGTTGTCGTCGGCGGTCGAGAAGACCTGCGAGTACTTGGTCGGGATGGTCGTGTTCTTCTGGATCATCTTCGTCATCACGCCGCCGAGCGTCTCGATGCCGAGCGAGAGCGGGGTGACATCCAGCAGCAGCACGTCCTTGCGGTCGCCCGTGAGGACCTGGCCCTGGATCGCGGCGCCGACGGCGACCGCTTCGTCGGGGTTGACGTCCTTGCGCGGCTCGCGGCCGAAGAACTCCTTGACCTTCTCCTGCACCTTCGGCATGCGCGTCATGCCGCCGACGAGGATGACGTCGTTGATCTGGCCGACCGAGACGCCGGCGTCCTTGATCGCCGTGCGGCACGGCGCGATCGTGCGCTCGATGAGGTCGTCGACGAGCGCTTCGAGCTTGGCGCGCGTGAGCTTGATGTTGAGGTGCTTCGGACCCGACGCGTCGGCCGTGACGTACGGCAGGTTGATGTCGGTCTGGGTCGAGTTCGAGAGCTCGATCTTCGCCTTCTCGGCGGCTTCCTTCAGGCGCTGCAGCGCGAGCACGTCCTTCGAGAGGTCGACGCCCTGGTCCTTCTTGAACTCGCTGATGATGTAGTCGATGATCCGCTGGTCGAAGTCCTCGCCGCCGAGGAACGTGTCGCCGTTGGTCGACAGCACTTCGAACTGCTTCTCGCCTTCGACGTCGGCGATCTCGATGATCGAGATGTCGAACGTTCCGCCGCCGAGGTCGTAGACCGCGATCTTGCGGTCGCCGCGCTCGCTCTTGTCGAGGCCGAAGGCCAGCGCCGCCGCGGTCGGCTCGTTGATGATGCGCTTGACCTCGAGACCGGCGATGCGGCCGGCGTCCTTGGTGGCCTGGCGCTGCGAGTCGTTGAAGTACGCGGGCACGGTGATCACCGCGTCGGTGACCTTCTCGCCGAGGTAGTCCTCGGCGGTCTTCTTCATCTTGCGCAGGATCTCGGCCGAGATCTGCTGCGGCGCGAGCTTCTCGCCGCGCACCTCGACCCAGGCGTCGCCGTTGTCGGCGGCGACGATCTTGTAGGGCATCAGGCCGATGTCCTTCTGCACTTCCTTCTCGGTGAACTTGCGGCCGATGAGGCGCTTCACCGCGTAGATCGTGTTCTTCGGGTTGGTCACCGCCTGCCGCTTCGCCGACGCGCCGACGAGGATCTCGCCGCCGTCCTGGTAGGCGACGATCGACGGCGTCGTGCGCGCGCCCTCGCTGTTCTCGATCACCTTGGTCGTGTTGCCTTCCATGATCGCGACGCAGGAGTTCGTCGTGCCGAGGTCGATGCCGATGATCTTGGCCATGTTGTTCTCTCCGGGATGTGAAATCGTTGACTGCGAAGTGTGGCTGGAGGCCGCGCTTTCAAGCCGGTGCGCTGACGGTGACGAGCGCCGGCCTGAGGACGCGGTCGGCGATGAGATAGCCCTTCTGCAGCACGGCGACGACCGTGTTCGGCTCCTGCGCGGCGGGGACGACGCTGATCGCCTGGTGCTGGTGCGGGTCGAAGCGCGTGCCGGCCGGCGGATTGACCTCGACGACCTTGTTGCGCTCGAGTGCCGCCGTCAACTGGCGCAGCGTCGCATGGACGCCTTCGAGGATCTGCTCGGGCCTCGCCTCGGGCGTCGCGATCGCGGCCTCGAGGCTGTCCTTGACCGGCAGCAGGCTCTCGGCGAAGGACTCGACGGCGAACTTGCGCGCCTTGCCGATCTCTTCCTCGCCGCGTCGTCGCGTGTTCTCGATCTCGGCCTTGGCGCGCAGGTACGCGTCGGAAAGCTCGGCGTGGCGCGCCTCGAGGTCGGCCTGGCCGGAACGAGCGGCGGCGGACGGTTCCTGTTGGACGGCGCTCGCAGCGTCGGCGCCGTTGGCGGCCTCTGCCGCGGGGGTGTCGTTCGCGTTCATCCGATGCACCTGAGGCACATTCCCTCGAAATTCAAGAGGGAATTTGCGGCTCGGGAGGCGCATTCAGTCGGGGTCGGCCGACGCGCTCCAGCGGTCCCAATCGGCGAGCTGGCGGCGATCGCGCTTGGTCGGGCGGCCCTGCGTCAGCGCGAGGGCGGGCTCCGGGTGCAGCCTGCGCTCGGCCGCTTCACGCTCGCGGCGCGCGACGCTCTCGGCGGTCTCCTGGTAGAGCGCCTGCGCTTCGCTGGCTGGACCGCGCTGCCGGCTGAGCGCGCGCACGGCGAAGGTGCGAACGCTGCGCTGCTGGCGAAGCTCGACGACGTCGCCTTCGTGCAGCTCGCGCGAGGCCTTGGCGACCTGCCCGTTGACCGAGACGCGGCCGCGCTCGATGTCCTCGGCGGCGAGCGCGCGCGTCTTGTAGAAGCGCGCCGCCCACAGCCACTTGTCGATGCGGTGCCGCTCGTTCATGCGGCCCGGCGCGCCCGTGCGCCGACGGTCAGAAGATCCAGAAGCTCTCCGGCGGGATGTCGAGCCATTGCTCGCCGGGAGGCAACGGCCGTGCCCCGTACGCGCGCAAGCGCAGCTCGCCCTGGTGGAACAGGTACTCCCAGCGGTCGCCGAGGAACATCGACGTCACGAGCGGCAGCCGGATCGCGTTGTCGCCGGGGCCGTCGGCGAGGCGGACGCGCTCGAGCCGGATCATGCCGGTCGCGTCGGCGTCGGCGGCGGCACCGGGGCCGCGCGCCTCGCCCCAGATCCGCCAGCCGTCGCCGCCGAGCAGGGCGGCGCTGCCGCGACGCTCGACGATCTTGCCCGGCACGCGGTTGTTGCTGCCCATGAAGTCGGCGACGAAGAGCGTGCGCGGCTGGCTGTAGAGCTCCTGCGGCGTTCCTTCCTGCTCGATGACGCCGTTGTTGAGCAGCAGGATCCGGTCCGACATCGCCATCGCCTCGTTCTGGTCGTGGGTCACGACCAGCGCCGAGAGCCGCATCTTCAGGATCAGCTCGCGCAGCCACGCCCGCGCCTCCTCGCGCAGCTTGGCGTCGAGGTTGGAGAGCGGCTCGTCCATCAGGATGACGGGCGGGTTGTAGACGAGCGCGCGCGCGATCGCGACGCGCTGCTGCTGGCCGCCGGAGAGCTGGTGCGGCAGCCGGGCGCCGAGGTGGCCGAGGCCGAGGTTGGTGAGCGCGGTGTCGACGCGCTGCTTCGCCTCGGCCGCGGACACGCGGCGCAGCTTCAGCCCGTAGGCGACGTTGTCGGCGACCGTCCGGTGCGGCCAGAGCGCGTACGACTGGAAGACGAGGCCGAGGTTGCGCTTCTCGGCCGGCAGCTCGACGCGCTGCGACGAGTCGAAGACGACGCGGTCGTCGATGCGGATCGTGCCGCGGTGCGGTGCCTCGAGGCCCGCGACGGCGCGCAGCAGCGTCGTCTTGCCGCTTCCAGACGGGCCCAGCAGCGAGACGACCTCGCCCTGCGCCAGGCGCATCGAGACGCCCTTCAGGATCGCGTTGTCGCCGTACGAGAGGTGGAGGTCGTCGACGCGCAGCTTGTCGACGGCGGCGCTGGCGGGCGCGGGAGCGATGGCGTTGGCGGTCGATGCTTCAGTCATGGAGCTTCACTCCGAAGCGCAGCGCGACGGTGAGTCCGATCGCGACCAGCACCACGTTGATGAACGAGAGCGCCGCGACCGCTTCGGCGGCCCCGGTCCCCCACAGCGAGACGAGGAGCGAGCCGATCACCTCGGTCCCGGGGCCGAGCAGGTAGACGCCGGTCGAGTACTCGCGCTCGAAGATCATGAAGACGAGCAGCCAGCTCGCGAGCAGGCCGTAGCGGATCAGCGGCAGCGTGACGTCGCGGCTGACGCGGCCGGGGCTCGCGCCGACGCTGCGCGCCGCCTCCTCGAGCTCGGGGCCGACCTGCAGCAGCGAGCTCGAGACGAGCCGCATCCCGTAGGCGAGCCAGACGACGGTGTACGCGATCCAGACCGCGAAGATCGTCGAGCGCAGCGGCGACAGCGGCGGGAAGAAGAGGAAGACCCAGAGGAACGCGAGGCCGGCGAGCAGCCCTGGCACGGCGCGCGGAACGAGCACGAGGTAGTCGACGAAGCGCGACCAGCCGTCGTTCTTGCGATGCGTCGCCAGCCCGATCGCGGTGTAGCACACCACCGCGGCGGCGCCGCCGACGATGCCGATCAGCACCGTGTTGACGATGCCGCGCACGAGCGTCGGCTGGCTCATGACGTCGCGGAAGTTGTCGAGCGTCAGCACCTCGGCGAGCTTGACGCCTTCGCCCCAGTTGGTGACGAGCGCGCGCAGCGCGATGCCCGAGAGCGGCACGACGATCGTGACGAAGAGCCAGAGCGCGAGGATCGCCGTCGCGATCCAGCGCCAGCCGCCGAGCGGCAACGGCCGCTGCCGTCCCGCCTTGCCGCGCACGGTGACGAACTTGCCGGCGTTCTTCAGCAGGTAGCGCTGCAGCATCACGAGCGGGAACGTCATCGCGATGATGCACACCGCGACCGCGGCCATGAGGTGGTACGACGGCGTGCCGAGCTTGTTGGTGAGCTTGTAGAGGTAGGTCGCGATCCCGAGGGCCACCTCGTCCTCGCGACCTA
>JASLGD010000474.1 GCA_030150305.1 Caldimonas sp.
TCGCGGCGCGGGATCTCGATCGGAAGGTCGACCGGGATCGGCCGCGGCTGCGTCTCGAAGACGAGCGGGAATCCGATCACGCCGATCGCGAGGAGGACGATCGCGCCGATCAGCCGCTGTCGCGCGCGCGTGCGAGCTTGCTGGACCGCGTCGGCGGGCTCGATCGTCGGCTTGTCGGGAGCAGGGTCGCGCTTCTGCCTGAACATAGAGGGCGGAGCGTGGAGCCGGTCGGGATGCGAGGCTGTCGGCTCAGGAAGCGCGGTGACCGGAGCCTCCGGCGTTCTCCAGCACGCCGCCGACGGTGAAGAACGAGCCGAAGACGACGATTCTATCAGCGGGGTCCGCCGCGGCTTTCGCTGCAGCGAGCGCGTCGGCGGGACGCGCATGCGTCGCGACGCTCGCGTGGGCGGCCGCGGCGACGCCACGCACCGCGGCGGCGAGCTCGGTCGCGCTCGCCGCGCGCGGCGTCGGCAGATCGGTGAGATGCCAGGCGTCGATCAGGGGCGCCATCTTCTCGACGATCGCGGCGATGTCCTTGTCGCGCATGACGCCGAAGACCGCGTGCGTTCGCGGGAAGAATCCCATGTTGTCGAGGTTGAGCGCGAGCGCGGCGATCGCCTGCGGGTTGTGGCCGACGTCGAGGACGATCGTCGGCGCGCCGGGGACGACCTGGAAGCGGCCCGGCAGCTCGACCGTCGCGAGCCCGGTGCGAATCGCCTGCGCGCTGACGGGAAGGCGCTCGCGCATCGCCTCGAACGCGGCGAGCGCGCCGGCGGCGTTGAGCAGCTGGTTGGCGCCGCGCAGCGCCGGATACGCGAGCCCGCCGTAGCGCATCGCGCGCCCCGACCAGCTCCACTGCTGGCGGTCGCCTTCGAAGCGGAAGTCGCGGCCCGCGAGCCAGAGGTCGGCGCCGATCCGGCTCGCTTCGGCGATCACGCTCTGCGGCGGCAGCGGATCGCTGATGATCGCCGGCCTGCCCTTGCGCAGGATGCCGGCCTTCTCGCGGCCGATCGATTCGCGGTCGGGGCCGAGGTACTCGGTGTGGTCGATGTCGATGCTCGTCACGATCGCGCAGTCGCCGTCGAAGACGTTGACGGCGTCGAGGCGGCCGCCGAGCCCGACCTCGAGGATCACGAGATCGAGCGGCGTCGCCGCGAAGAGCGAGACGATCGCGAGCAGCGTGAACTCGAAGTACGTGAGCGGGACGTCGCCGCGCGCTCGCTCGACGGCCTCGAAGTGCGGCAGCAGCAGCGCGCCGTCGACGCTCGCGCCGCCGATCCGGCAGCGCTCCTCGAAGTGGACGAGGTGCGGCTTCGAGTGCAGGCCGACGCGCCAGCCGGCGGCGAGCGCGATGCTTTCGAGCATCGCGCACGTCGAGCCCTTGCCGTTGGTGCCGGCGACGACGAACGTCGGCACCGCGAGCGCAAGGCCGAGCCTCGCCTTGACGGTGGCGATGCGGTCGAGCGTGAGCTCGATGGTCTTCGGGTGGACGCGCTCGCAGTGGGCGAGCCACTCGTCGAGCGTCTTCGTCATCGTGCGTCAGTCGAGGATCGCGTCGCGGCCGCCGAGATCCTTCGCTTCGCTCAGGATGACGACGAGCGCTACGCGACGGCGTCGGACGGCAGGCGCAGCAGCATCGCGAGCTGGCGCGCGATCGTCGCGCGCAGCTCGCGGCGGTCGACGATCATGTCGATCGCGCCGGTCTGGAGCAGGAACTCGGCGCGCTGGAAGCCCTCGGGCAGCTTCTCGCGCACGGTGTTCTCGATCACGCGCGGCCCGGCGAACCCGATCAGCGCCTTCGGCTCGGCGATGACGACGTCGCCGAGGAACGCGAAGCTCGCCGACACGCCGCCCATGGTCGGGTCGGCGAGGACGCTGATGTAGGGCAGGCCTGCCTGCGCGAGATGCGTCAGCGCGGCGTTGGTCTTGGCCATCTGCATCAGGCTCAGCAGGCCCTCCTGCATGCGCGCGCCGCCGGTCGCGGTGAAGCTCACGAACGGCGTCTTCTGCTCGACCGCGGTCTGCACGCCGCGAACGAAGCGCTCGCCGACGACCGACCCCATCGAGCCGCCCATGAAGTCGAACTCGAAGCACGCGGCGACGATCGGCAGGCTCATCAGCGCGCCGCCCATGACGATCAGCGCATCGGTCTCGCCGGTGTTCTCGAGCGCGTCCTTCAGCCGCTCGGGGTACTTCTTGCTGTCCTTGAACTTCAGCGCGTCGACCGGAAGCACCTCCTGGCCGATCTCGTAGCGCCCTTCGGGGTCGAGGAAGCTGTCGAGCCGCGCGCGCGCGCCGATCCGGTGGTGGTGCCCGCACTTCGGGCAGACGTTGATGTTCTTCTCGAGATCGGTCTTGTAGAGGACCGTCTCGCACGCCGGGCACTTGACCCACAGGCCCTCGGGGACGGTGCGCCGCTCGCTCGGATCGGTCGGCTGGATCTTCGGCGGCAGGAGCTTCTCGAGCCAACTCATCGCGGAACTCCTTGTCGTGCGTGCGCTTTCGCCGCGGGCGCGTCGAGGGCGCTGCGGATGCCGGCGACGAACTCTCCGGCGACGCGCGCCGCGTCGTCGCGCGACGCGCCTTCGAGCCGCTGGACGAGCGCGCTGCCGATGACGACCGCGTCGGCGACGTCGGCGACCGCGCGCGCGGTCGCGCCGTCGCGGATGCCGAAGCCGACGCCGACCGGCAGCCGAACGTGCGCCTTGATTCTCGGGATCATGTTCTGGACGGCGGCGATGTCGAAGTGCCCGGCACCGGTCACGCCCTTCAGCGAGACATGGTAAACAAATCCGCGTGCCATCTCGGCGACCGCGGCGATCCGTTCGTCGGTCGACGTCGGCGCGATGAGGAAGATCGGGTCGATCCCGGCGCCGCGCAGCCGCTCGGCGAAGTCGGCGCACTCCTCGGGCGGATAGTCGACGACGATGACGCCGTCGACGCCGGCGTCCTTGGCGTCGGCGACGAAGCGCTCGACGCCGTAGCGCTCGATCGGGTTGGCGTAGCCCATCAGCACGACCGGCGTGCGC
The DNA here is from genome assembly GCA_030150305.1 of Caldimonas sp. Classification (GTDB taxonomy): domain Bacteria; phylum Pseudomonadota; class Gammaproteobacteria; order Burkholderiales; family Burkholderiaceae_C; genus Schlegelella_A. The sequence continues at coordinate 3,030 of JASLGD010000474.1, forward strand.
GCATTCGTCGCGCGGAACTCGCGAACGAACGCGAGCGCCTTCGCGAGGCCGATGCCGCGCGCGAGCGCACGCTCGCTCGCGCGCTGCACGACGGGTCCGTCGGCCATCGGGTCGCTGAAGGGAACGCCGAGCTCGATGACGTCGGCGCCGGCGGCGACCATCGCGTGCATGATTGCCGCGGTGGTGTCGGCGTGGGGATCGCCGGCGGTGACGTACGGGACCAGCGCCTTCCTGCCGCGCGCCGCGAGCGCGTCGAACGTCGCTGCGATGCGGCTCAAGGGCGCTTCCTCGCGTCGAGCTCGGCGACGGTCGCGATGTCCTTGTCGCCACGGCCCGAGAGGTTGACGAGCAGGTGGCGGTCGCGCGGCAGCGTCGGCGCGAGCTTCATCGCGTACGCGACCGCATGGCTCGACTCGAGCGCGGGGATGATGCCTTCGGTGCGGCAGAGGCGATGGAACGCGGCGAGCGCCTCGTCGTCGGTGACGCTGACGTATTCGGCACGGCCGATGTCGTGCAGGTACGCGTGCTCGGGGCCGACGCCGGGATAGTCGAGCCCGGCCGAGATCGAGTGCGTCTCGATGATCTGGCCGTCGTCGTCCTGCAGCAGGTAGGTGCGGTTGCCGTGCAGGACGCCGGGGCTGCCTGCGGTGATCGATGCTGCGTGCCGACCCGTCGCGATCCCCTCGCCTGCCGCCTCGACGCCGATCAGCCGCGTGCCGGCGTGCTCGATGTACGGGTAGAAGATCCCCATCGCGTTGCTGCCGCCGCCGACGCACGCGATCACCGCGTCGGGCTGCCGGCCGATCATCTCCGGCATCTGCGCGAGGCACTCGCTGCCGATCACGCTCTGGAAGTCGCGCACGAGCGTCGGATACGGATGCGGGCCGGCGACGGTGCCGATGATGTAGAACGTGTTCTCGACGTTCGTCACCCAGTCGCGCAACGCCTCGTTGAGCGCGTCCTTCAGCGTCTTCGAGCCGCTCTCGACGGGAACGACGGAAGCGCCGAGCAGGTTCATGCGATAGACGTTCGGCGCCTGGCGGCGGACGTCTTCGCTGCCCATGTAGACGACGCACTCGAGCCCGTAGCGCGCGCAGATCGTCGCCGTCGCGACGCCGTGCTGGCCGGCGCCGGTCTCGGCGATGACGCGCGGCTTTCGCATCCGCCGCGCGAGCATCGCCTGGCCGATCGTGTTGTTGATCTTGTGCGCGCCGGTGTGGTTGAGGTCCTCGCGCTTGAGGTGGATCTGCGCGCCGCCGAGCTCGCGCGACAAGCGCGCCGCGTGGTAGATCGGGCTCGGCCTGCCGACGTAGTGCGCGAGCTCGCTGCGGAACTCGGCGTCGAACGCCGGGTCGCGCTTGGCGTCCTCGTAGCACGCCTTCAGCTCGTCGAGCGCGTGGACGAGCGTCTCGGCGACGAAGCTGCCGCCATAGCGGCCGAAATGCCCGCTCGCGTCGGGCTGCTGGTACGGTGTCATGACGATGATGAGTTCAGGCGATCGATGCTGCGATGCGGGCGTCGGCCTCGCGCACCGCATCGCAGAAGCGACGGATGGCCGCGGCGTCCTTCACGCCGCGCGACGACTCGACTCCCGAGGAAACGTCAACGGCCCAAGGCCGGACGCGCAGGATGCCGTCGCAGACGTTTGCAGCATGCAACCCACCAGACAAAACGAGCCGACGCCTTGACTCTGCCGGGAAGCCTGACGGGACGAGCGACCAATCGAACGCCTTTCCACCGCCGCCGAAGCCCTCGACGTGGGCATCGAGCAGGAGGCCTTGCGCCTCGCCGAAGCGGCGCGCGAAGTCTAGCAAATCGAGCTCGGGCGTCATCCGCGCGGCGCGGATGTACGGGCGCCCGAACAGCGCGCATTGCTCGGGAG
>JASLGD010000509.1 GCA_030150305.1 Caldimonas sp.
CACCGGCTCACGACGTTCCATTTCCCGGCCCGCGTTCATGCCGCCAGCCTGGTCGTGCGTGACCGGGCCGGGAACCGGCTCGTAAGACAGCTGCATTGGCCCTAGGCTCCGCCAGCGCCTGCGGGTAAAGGATGGATGGGAGGGCCGGCGCGGCCTCCCATCCATCCAATCAATGCATATACGCCATTTGTGGGGGTGCCCAGCAAGCGCCACACGGCTGGCAAACCGCCGGGTCGATGAAGGTTGCCGGCGCTTCCTTCCTAGGCGGCCGCGGCAGCGAGGGTGCGGGCTGATAGCACAGCGCCGTCGCGCGCCTGGACTGCGACCAAGTGTGCGTACACGATATAGCGATGGGTTGCGAAGAAGCGAGGGTGACACGCTTGGAGGGCAAGTAGCTCGTGCCGCGGTGATCGAAGAACCGCCATGTAGGTAGCGGGCACTATGAGGTGGCGAAATGCCCGGTAGCGAAATGTTCCGTACGGCATTTCCAGCGTGATTGGATCGCCAGGTCGGATCTGGTCGATGTGCGAGAACGGAGCGAGAAATGTCGTTCGATGGCCAGCGATGTAGACGAGCCGGTTCTGGCCCGGCATATAGGAGCGTAGATCCCGGCCGGGGCCCCGTGTCAGCGATTCTTCGTCGGTGCCGTTCACGACGATCATGTTCAGGCTCAGGCGAGGGATCAAAAGGCGTCCGATCGCCTGGCCGGGTTGCACTGTCTGACGGAACTTGGCAGCCGCGAGTTCGAGCGTTCGCGCTTCGGCGGTGCGGTTGAGCACGACGCGCCTATGGGATTGTGTCCGGCCCTCGTCCCGGAATTCCTGGTTGAGCTGTGCCTCGAGCCGATGCTGTTGCCAGGTGGTGTAGAGCGCTGTGAACGGATCTTGCCACTGCCACACGACGAGGGCCCAGATCAGGGTCAAGGCGCCAGCGACGACCAAGACCAGCCCAGTCGTGCGACCAAGGCGACGCATCACGGCGAAGTTTGCGGTCTCTCACCCAGATCCGGAACAGCCGGTCTGCGACCGTTCATCAGGTCTCGAGCGTAGCCGTACTGGTCGCGTAGCCCCAGCGCGTGAGCGTCGAGGCCAGCATGGAATCGAGGAGCGAGACGTCCTGCGGTCGGAGCTCGTCGCGGTAAGCGTCCTTCCGCCCTTCTGAGACTCTAAGCCGCGACAGCGTCGCTTCGAGTCCGTCCCAGGCGTCGATGCCTGCGAAGCGCAAGGCCGCGATCGTCTGCTCCTTGGGCTCTGCCACGAGATCCTCGTAACGCAGGTCAAGCCAGCTCCCCGGACTGATTTCGGCCCGCGCTGCTTCAAAGGACGCCATCAACCGCTTCCATTCAAGGCCAGCGAGGTATGCCCAGGATTGGCCGCAAGCCTCCCACTCCCGCCGCTCCTCCTCCGAGAGGTCACCGAACGACCACTCCGGAACGCCGCGGAAGCCTCGCCACCAGGGCACCTGCAGATACGAGTTCGCGACACTCCGGCCGTCGCGGTAGACGTGAATGAATTTCGCGTCGGGAAAAACCGCGGCCAGCAGCCGAGCGCGCGGCCAGCCCGTGAACTTGTGCATGAAGACAGGGCGGTCCGCACTCTCCGCGTAGCTATCGAAGAACCGGCGCAGCCTCCGTTCAAGCCAAGGTGCCGCATCGTCGGCGGTGAGGTCGCGGCAGGGATCGACGAGCATCGGAGAGACCTGCTGCGCCAGTAGGCCGTAAGCTTCGATCGGGTAGCTCCGCACGGGCAGAACCTGCGCCACGCGGGTCATGCGCCGGGGGAGATTTGAGATCCAACCGATCTCTGGGTGACCGGCGAGGATCTCGGCGAAAAGCGTCGAGCCGCAGCGTCCGGTCCCGACAACAAACAGGAAGCGCGTCGCCGTCAACGTCCTGCTTCGCGGCCACCCTCGGCCATCATAAGGGTGCCATGGTACGGCGGCAGCATGATCCCTCCCGACACCATAGTTTAATGCCCGTCAGGAGAGGCCGAGAAACAGAAACGCGCCCCAAGAGACGGGTTGCTGCGTGGCTGCAGAGAGGTTTGGTGCGGCGCCGTTCTTCTATGGATTAGCGACGATGCGCGCGGTCGTCGGCGCCAGCGTATAGCTCGTCCCGTTGACCGTGAAAGTCTGCGAGACGCTCGGGGATGGGTTGACCAGAACAGATCCCTCGGTGAAGTTGCGCTCCCACCCGACTCCAACCTGCTGCTTCTGGTCGGTCGGGGTACCGACCAGGGTTGTCCAGGCGGTGTTGGTGGGGTCGGTCGAACCGTTCTTATAGATGAATTCGCTTCCGCCACCGTTCCACTCGAGGAGGAACGACGCCTTGCCATATGTCATGGCCGAGGTGTTGGTGGAGCTGTTGTATTCGAGGCCAATGAAGTCGTCGCCCATGCTCTGAGCAACGCCGATCAGGCGCTGCCATCCATCCCACTGCTGATTCCAGGCAGAGCCGCTTGCACGAAGGCTGTCGTTGGAGGTCTCGGCGTAGTCTTCGTTCATCAACCCGTCGGCGTACGGTCCGACTCTCTTCCACCAGTTAATCGTCGAGGTGCCGTCGGCATAGGCGGAGTCACCTGACTTGTAGGCGCCTGCGTTGAGCGCGACGTAGTACCCCTTGGCGTGCAGGGCCGCGTAGACAGCTTGGACGAACGAGACCATCGCATCAGAGTAGGCAGACGTCGACGGGTACTTAGCCG
>JASLGD010000024.1 GCA_030150305.1 Caldimonas sp.
CGTCGCTCCAGCGGCGCGCGACGAACGCGGTGTCGACGGCGCCGGCGACGACGTCGGCGTCGCGCACGACGCGGGCGAGGAACGCGCGGTTCGTCGTCACGCCCCAGCACTCGGTGGCGTCGAGCGCGGCGGCGAGCCGCGCGAGCGCCGCGCCGCGCGTCGGCGCGTGGGCGACGATCTTCGCGAGCATCGAGTCGTAGTGCGGCGGCACCGCCGCGCCGTCGGCGAGCGCGGCGTCGACGCGAACTCCCGCGGGCGCGCGCCAGCGGACGATGCGTCCCGACTGCGGCGCGAAGCCGCGGCCCGGATCCTCGGCGCACAGGCGCGCCTCGACGGCATGGCCACCGGCCTCGAAGCGCGCGAGCAACTCGCTCTGCGCGAGCGGCAGCGGCTCGCCGGCGGCGACGCGCAGCTGCCATTCGACGAGGTCGACGCCGACGAGCGCTTCGGTCAGCGCATGCTCGACCTGCAGCCGCGTGTTCATCTCGATGAACCAGAACGCGCCGCTCGGATCGAGCAGGAACTCGACCGTGCCCGCGCCGCGGTAGCCGACCGCGCGCGCGACCGCGACGGCGCAGTCGCCCATCGCGCGACGCAACGCCGGCGTCGCCGCCGGCGAGGGCGCTTCCTCGACGATCTTCTGGTGGCGCCGCTGCAGCGAGCAGTCGCGCTCGCCGAGGTGGACGACCTCGCCGTGCGCGTCGCCGAAGACCTGGATCTCGACATGGCGCGCACCGACCGCTTCGCGCTCGAGCAGCAGGCGCGCGTCGCCGAACGCGGCGAGCGCTTCGGCGGCGGCAGAGGCGAGCGCGTCGTCGAGCTCGCTCGCGTTCGCGACACGGCGCATGCCGCGGCCGCCGCCGCCGGCAGCGGCCTTGACGAGCAGCGGGAAGCCGATCCGGCGCGCGTGCTCGGCGAACGTCGCGTGCGTCTGGTCGATGCCGTCGTATCCCGGCAGCACCGGCACTCCGGCCGCGGCCATGCGCGTTCGCGCCTCGGCCTTGTCGGCCATCGCGCGCATCGCGCTCGCCGGCGGGCCGACCCACACGAGGCCGGCGGTTTCGACGGCCTCGGCGAGCTCGGCGCGCTCGCTGAGGAAGCCGTAGCCCGGATGCACGGCACGCGCGCCGCTCGCTCGCGCAGCGGCGACGATCTTGTCGATCCGCAGGTACGACTCGGCGGCATGCGCACCGCCGATCGCGACCACCCGGTCGCAGCCCGCGGTGAACGGCGCGCCGCGGTCGGCGTCGGACGCGACGGCGACGGTCGCGATGCCGAGCCGTCGCGCGGTGCGCGCGATGCGCGCCGCGATCTCGCCGCGGTTCGCGATCAGGAGCGGGCCGAGCATCGCCGCGCTCAGCGCTTGCCCGGCAGCGTGTGCATGTGCTTGGCGATGATGCCGAGCATCACCTCGTCGGCGCCGCCGGCGATCGAGCCGAGGCGGCCGTCGCGGAAGTGGCGCGAGACCGGGTTGTCCCACGTGTAGCCCATGCCGCCCCAGTACTGCATGCAGGAATCCGGGACGAGGCGGCCGAGCCGGCACGCCTTCAGCTTTGCCATCGACGCCCACTCGGTGACGTCCTCGCCGGCGACGTACTTCTCGGTCGCCATGTAGACGAGGCCGCGCAGCGACTCGACCTCGGTCTTCAGCTCGGCGAGCCGGTAGTGCACGACCTGGTGGTCGAGCACGCTCCTGCCGAAGATCTGCCGCTCGCGCGCGTAGTCGGCGGTCTGCTGGATCGTGTTGAGGAGCGCCTGGATCGCGTGCGCCGCAGCCCAGAGGCGCTCCTCCTGGAACTGCATCATCTGGTAGGTGAAGCCCATCCCTTCCTCGCCGACGCGGTTCGTCTGCGGGACGCGGACGTCGTCGAAGTGGATCAGGCCGGTGTCGCTCGACATCATCCCGATCTTCCTGATCTTCTTCGCCTTGACGACGCCCGGCGTCGTCATCGGCACCATGATCAGGCTCTTGTTCTTGTGCGCGGCGCCGTCGGACGTGTTCGCGAGCAGGCACATCCAGTCGGCCTGCAGGCTGTTGGTGATCCACATCTTGGCGCCGTTGATGACGTAGTCGCCGCCGTCCTTCCGCGCCGTCGTCCTGATGCTCGCGACGTCGGATCCGGCGCCCGGCTCGGAGACGCCGATGCAGCCGACGGCGTCGCCGGCGATCGCGGGAACGAGGAACTCGCGGCAGAGCGCAACGCTGCCGAAGCGGGCGAGCGCGGGTGTGCACATGTCGGTCTGCACGCCGATCGCCATCGGCACGCCGCCGCAGTTGATGTGGCCGAGCGTCTCGGCCATCGCGACCGAGAACGAGTAGTCGAGCGCCATGCCGCCGTATTGCTCGGGCTTCGTGAGCCCGAGCAGCCCCAGATCGCCGAGCCGCTTGAACACCTGGTGCGCCGGAAACTCCTCCGCGGCTTCCCACGCATCGACGTGCGGGTTGATCTCGTCGTCGATGAAGCGCTTCAGCGTGCGCTGGATCTCGTGGTGCTCGTGGCTCATCAACATGTCGATCTCCGAGACTCTTATGGGCGCGCGACGCCGAACTGGATCGGGCGAAGCGCGCGCCGCGCCGCCTCGTCGCAGACGGCGAGCGCCAGGGCGAGGACGCGGCGCGTGTCGCGCGGGTCGATGATGCCGTCGTCGAGCAGCAGCCCCGAGGTGTGGAACGCGCCCGACTGGCGCTCGAAGTTGGCGACGATCTGCGCCTTCAGCGCCGCGAGGCGTGCTTCGTCGACCGGCTCGCCCTTGCGCGCCGCGCCTTCGCGCATCACGATCTCCATCGTTCCCGCCGCCTGCTCGGCGCCCATCACCGCGGTCTTCGCCGTCGGCCAGCTGAAGACGAAGCGCGGCCCGAACGCGCGCCCGCACATGCCGTAGTTGCCGGCGCCGAACGAGGCGCCGCACTGGATCGTGATCTGCGGCACCGTCGCGTTCGCGAGCGCCTGGATCTGCTTCGAGCCGTGCTTGATCATGCCGGCGCGCTCGGCCTCGCTGCCGACGATGAAGCCGGTCGTGTTCTGCAGCCAGACGATCGGCTGACCGAGCTGGCAGCACGCCTGCACGAAGTGCGTCACCTTCGTGCTGCCCGCAGGATCGAGCGGCCCGTTGTTGGTGATGATGCCGACGCGAAACCCGGCGACCTGTGCATGCCCGCACACCGTGTGCGGACCGTGCTCGGCCTTGAACTCGAGGAAGTCCGACGCGTCGACGATGCGCGCGATCACGTGCCGCATGTCGACCGGCTTCTTGGCATCGGCACCGAAGACGCCGAGCAGCTCTTCGGCGTCGAAGCGCGGCGGCGGCCCGTCGGGCCACGACGCGCGCGGCTGCCAGCCGAGCGCGGCGACGAGCTCGCGCGCGGTCGCGAGCGCGCTCGCGTCGTCGTCGGCGACGTGCTCGGCGAGGCCCGAGACGGTCGCGTGCATGTCGGCGCCGCCGAGCGCCTCGTCGGTCGCGATCTCGCCGGTCGCCGCCTTGAGGAGCGGCGGCCCGGCGAGGAACGCGCGCGCGCGGCCGCGGACCATGACGACGTGGTCGCACAGGCCCGTCATGTACGCGCCTCCCGCGGTCGACGAGCCGTGGACGACGCCGATCACCGGCAGTCCGGCGGCCGAGAGCTGCGCGAGGTTGCGAAAGAGCGCACCGCCGCCGACGAACTGCTCGACGCGGTACTTGAGCAGGTTCGCTCCCGCCGATTCGATCAGGTGCACGAACGGCAGCTTGTTCTCGAGCGCGATCTGCTGCGCGCGCAGCAGCTTCTCGAGCCCCTGCGCCTGCAGCGCGCCGGCGTCGATGCCGGCGTCGTCGGCGACGACGAGGACGCGAACGCCTGCGACGACGCCGATGCCGACGATCGCGCCGCCGCCCGCGATGCCGCGCTCGCCGTCCTGGCCGTGGCCGGCGAGCGTCGACAGCTCGAGGAACGGCACGCCGGGATCGAGCAGGCGCGCGACGCGCTCGCGCGGCAGCAGCTGGCCGCGGCGCTCGAAGAGCGGCGCCGCCTTCGTGCTCGCGGCGCGCGTCGCTGCTTCGATCGCGCGCCAAGCGTCGATCAGCGCGAGCGCGTGCGCGCGGTTGGCGGCGAACGCGTCGCCACGCGTGTCGAGGTCGACGGCGAGCACGGGCACGTCAGGCGTCGCGCAGGACGCGCGGCGTCGTCGCGAGATGAAAGCCGTCGAACGCCGGCGTCGAGCCGCCGGTGCCGACCTCGGGCCAGATGCGCTTCGCGTTCGGCGCCGCGCCGTCGACGCGCAGGCACGCGCCCGAGACGAACGCCGCCGCCGGCGTGAGGAGAAAGACGATCGCCGCCGAGACCTCGCTCTCGGTGCCGAGCCGCTGCAGCGGCACGAGCGTGCGCATCGTGCGGATCTTCTCGGCCATCTCGGGCGGATAGCGGTCGAGGCCGCTCGACGCGATCCAGCCCGGCGCGACGGCGTTGACGCGCACCGGTGCCCATTCGAGCGCTGCCGTCTCGGTGAAGTTGACCATCCCGGCACGCGCCGCGCCCGAGTGGCCCATCCCCGGCATGCCGCCCCACATGTCGGCGACGATGTTGACGATCGCGCCGCCCGGTCGAGCGGCGGCTTCGCTCAGCATCCACTGGTTGACGCACTCGCGCGCGACGAGGAAGCCGCCGCTCAGGTTGTTGCGGACGACCGCGTCCCATCCCTTGGCGCTGATCGCCGAGAGCGGCGCCGGAAACTGGCCGCCGGCGTTGTTGACGAGCGCGTCGATGCGGCCGAAGCGCGCGAGCACGGCGGCGACGGTCGCCTCCACCTGCGCCTCTTCGCGGATGTCGCACACGTGCGTCGCACACACGCCGCCGGCGCGCTCGATCTCGTCGCGCACCGACGCGAGCTTCGATGCCGTGCGGCCGACGATCGCGACCGCGGCGCCGAGCGACGCGAGCTCGTGCGCGGTGCATCGTCCGATCCCCGAGCCGCCGCCGGTGACGACGGCGACCTGGTCGCGCAGCAGCCCGGGTGCGAAGACCGATCGGTAGGCGCTCATCGAGTCGTCGAGGTTGGCATTCAACCAAGCACTTGCTTGGTTGTCGGCCAGTGTGCCGACCCGGATAATCGCTTGTCAATTGCGCAGGGCCGCGCGGCGGCCGCCGCGCCAACGGGAGCGATCGATGCCGCACGCGATGATCTACGACGCCGTCCGCACGCCGCGCGGCAAGGGCAAGAAGGACGGCAGCCTGCACGAGATCAAGCCGGTCGATCTCCTCGCCGGGCTGCTCGTCAAGCTGCAGGAGCGCCACGGCTTCGATCCGGCGGCGCTCGACGACGTCGTCATGGGCGTCGTCTCGCCGGTCGGCGAGCAGGGCTCGGTGATCGCCAAGACGGCCGCGCTCAAGGCCGGCTGGGACGTCCAGGTCGCCGGCGTGCAGGTGAACCGCTTCTGCGCGTCCGGCCTCGAAGCCGTCAACCTCGCCGCGCAGAAGGTCGCGAGCGGCTGGGAGGACCTCGTCGTCGCCGGCGGCGTCGAGAGCATGTCGCGGGTGCCGATCGGCAGCGACGGCGGCGCCTGGTCGCAGGACCCGGCGACCAACTTCCGGACCGGCTTCGTCCCGCAGGGGATCGGGGCCGACCTCATCGCGACGCTCGCCGGCTGGGGTCGCGACGACGTCGACCGCTACGCGCTCGCGTCGCAGCAGCGCGCCGCCGCCGCGCAGGGCGCGGGGCATTTCGATCGCTCGCTGATCGCGGTCGACGACGAGATCGGCATCCCGGTCCTCGAGAAGGACGAGTTCATCAAGCCGCGGACGACGCTCGAAGGCCTCGGCCAGCTCAAGGTCGCGTTCGCCGAGCTCGGCGCGATGGGGTTCGACGCGGTCGCGCTCGCCCGCTATCCGCAGGTCGAGCGGATCGAGCATGTGCACACCGCCGGCAATTCGTCGGGGATCGTCGACGGCGCTGCCGCCGTCCTCGTCGGCAGCGAGGCGATCGGCCGATCGCTCGGCCTCGAGCCGCGCGCGCGCGTCGTCGCGACGGCGCTCTCGGGCGCCGATCCGACGATCATGCTCACCGGCCCGATGCCGGCGACGCGCAAGGTGCTCGCGAAGGCCGGGCTGACGATCGACGACATCGACCTGTTCGAGGTCAACGAGGCGTTCGCCGCGGTGCCGATGCGCTTCATGCGCGAGTTCGGCGTGCCGCACGAGCAAGTCAACGTCAACGGCGGCGCGATCGCGATGGGGCATCCGCTCGGCGCGACCGGCGCGATGCTCGTCGGCACGCTGCTCGACGAGCTCGAGCGCAGGAACCTCAAGCGCGGCCTCGTCACGCTGTGCGTCGGCGGCGGCATGGGGATCGCGACGGTGATCGAGCGCGTCTGACGGAGCGCTGCGCCGCACCGTCATCCCGAGCGAAGCGAAGGATCCCGACGCGGCTCAGAGATCCTTCACTACGTTCAGGATGACAAGATGGAAACGCTGCGCTACGAGCTCGCCGAAGACGGCATCCTGACGATCACGTTCGACGCTCCCGACGCGGCCGTCAACACGATGACGCCGGCGTGGCAGCGCGACCTCGCCGCAGCCGCGGCGCAGGCGGTCGCCGACGCGCAGAAGATCCGCGGCGTGCTCCTCGCATCGGCGAAGCCGACGTTCTTCGCCGGCGCGGCGCTCAAGCACTTGCTGACCCTGCAAGAGAAGGATGCGGTCCCGGGCTTCCTCGAGATCCAGGCGCAGACGAAGAGCTACCGCGCGCTCGAGACGCTGGGCAGGCCCGTCGTGTCGCTCCTCACCGGCTCGGCGCTCGGCGGCGGCTGGGAAGTCGCGCTCATCGGCCACGCCCGCTTCGCGCTCGACAATCCGAAGATCCGCTTCGGCATGCCCGAGGTGACGCTCGGGCTGATCCCGGGCGCAACCGGAATCACGAAGACCGTTCGCAAGTTCGGCCTCATGGATGCGCGCCCGTACCTGCTCGAAGGCAAGCTCTTCGGCCCGCGCGAGGCGCTCGAGACCGGCTGGGTCGACGGCCTCGCGGCGACGCGCGACGAGCTGCGCGCGCAGGCGATCGCGTGGATCGACGCGCATCCCGGCGCCGTCCAGCCGTGGGACCGCAAGGACTACCGCATGCCGGGCGGCACGCCGTCGAGCCCGAAGGTCGCGAGCGCGCTCGCGGTCGCGCCTGCGATGCTCGCGCAGAAGACGCGCGGTCTCTATCCCGCGCCGCAGGCGATCCTCGAGGCGATGGTCGAAGGCGCGCTCGTCGAGTTCGACAGCGCGGTGCGCATCGAGGCGCGCAAGCTCGCGCGCGTCATGGTCGGGCAGACGGCGAAGAACATGATCCAGGCGTTCTTCTTCGACCTGCAGGCGATCCGTTCGGGCAAGGCGCGTCCGCAGGGCTTCGGTGCCTGGAAGCCGGGCAAGGTCGGCATCCTCGGCGCCGGCATGATGGGTGCCGGCATCGCGCACGCGAACGCGTCGCGCGGCATCGCGTGCGTGCTGAAGGACGTCTCCGTCGCCAAGGCCGAAGCCGGCGTCGCGGCGATCCGCAAGATCACGTCGGCCGCCGTCGCCCGCGGCAACCTCGACGCGGCGCGCGAGGCGAAGCTGCTCGCGCTGGTCGCGCCGACGGCCGACGCGCGCGCGCTCGACGGCTGCGACCTGGTCGTCGAAGCGGTGTTCGAGAGCCGCGCGCTGAAGGCCGAGGTCACCAAGGAGGCCGAGCCGATGCTCGCTCCCGACGGCGTCTTCGCGAGCAACACGTCGACGCTGCCGATCACCGGCCTTGCCGCCGCGAGCGCCCATCCCGAGCGCTTCGTCGGGCTGCACTTCTTCTCGCCGGTGCACAAGATGAAGCTCGTCGAGATCATCCGCGGCAAGCGGACGAGCGAGGAGACGATCGCGCGCGCCTACGACTACGTGCTCGCGCTCGGCAAGACGCCGATCGTCGTCAACGACTCGCGCGGCTTCTTCACGAGCCGCGTCTTCGGCACCTTCGTGATGGAGGGCGCGGCGATGCTCGCCGAGGGCGTTCCCGCGCCGCTGATCGAGCACGCGGCGCTGGCCGTGGGGATGCCCGTCGGGCCGCTCGCGGTGATCTCGACGAGCTTCATCTTGTGCACGGGCGAGAAGAAGTGCAGGCCGATGAAGCGCTCGGGCGCGG
>JASLGD010000064.1 GCA_030150305.1 Caldimonas sp.
CCGCAGCACGGCGCGACGGTGGCCGAGCGCGGCCTGCTCGTCCTCTTCGGCGTGCTGTTCGGCTGGATCTCGGCCGGCTTCTGGACCGCGGTGATGGGCGCCGGCGTGCTCGTCTTCGGCCACGCCGGGCCGCTCGCGCGCAGGCTCGCACGCGAGCCGGTCCGTCCGCTCGATCCGGCGGTGCGGACCGCGATCGTCATGCCGATCTGCAACGAGGATGTGCCGACCGTGTTCGGCGGCCTCGCGGCGACGATCGACTCGCTCGTCTCGACCGGCGAGTCGGAGCACTTCGACGTCTACGTGCTGAGCGACACGTCCGATCCCGACATCCGCGCCGCCGAGCACGCCGCGTACAGCCAGCTCGCCGCGCGCATGGTCGCCGAAGCGGAGGGCGATCCCGCGGCGCTGCGCGTGCACTACCGCTGGCGCCAGCGCCGGACCAAGCGCAAGGCCGGCAACGTCGCCGACTTCTGCCGGCGCTGGGGCGGCGCCTACCGCTACTTCATCGTCCTCGACGCCGACAGCGTCATGACCGGCGAGTGCATCACGACGCTCGTGCGCATGATGGAGGCAAGCCCCGACACCGGCATCCTGCAGACCGCCCCGCGCGCGGTCGGCCACGAGACGCTGCACGGCCGCATCCAGCAGTTCGCGGCGCGCGCCTACGGCCCGCTCTTCACCGCGGGGATGCGCTTCTGGCAGCTCGGCGAATCGCACTACTGGGGCCACAACGCGATCCTGCGCACCGAGCCCTTCATCGACCACTGCGCGCTCGCGCCGCTGTCCGGCACCGGGCCGCTCGCCGGCGAGGTGATGTCGCACGACTTCGTCGAGGCCGCGCTGATGCGTCGCGCCGGCTGGAAGGTCTGGGTCGCCGACGAGCTCGACGGCAGCTACGAGCAGGTACCGCCGAACCTGCTCGCCGAGCTGCAGCGCGACCGCCGCTGGTGCCACGGCAACCTGCAGAACTCGCGGCTGATGTTCGAGCCGCGGCTGCACACCGTGCACCGCACCGCGTTCCTCACGGGCGTCCTGGCGTACGCATCGTCGCCGCTCTGGCTCGCCTTCCTGCTGCTCTCGTCGCTGCTTTTCGCGCAGACGGTCGGCAGCGAACCGACGTACTTCTTCGAGCCGTACCAGCTCTTCCCGGTCTGGCCGACGGCCAACGTCGGCCTGATGCTGACGCTCTTCGGCGTCACCGGCGTGCTGCTGCTCGCGCCGAAGGCGATGGCGATCGTCGCGATCGTCGGCCGTCGCGAGACCGACCGCTTCGGCGGCCTCGCCCGGCTCGTCGCGAGCGCCTTCATCGAGTTCCTCCATTCGCTCCTGCTCGCGCCGGTGCGCATGCTGTTCCACAGCCAGTTCGTGCTCGGCGTGCTGTCCGGATGGAAGCTCGACTGGAAGTCGCCGCCGCGCGACAACGCGTCGACGTCCTGGCGCGAGGCGGCGTCGCGGCACGGCGTGCACACGCTGCTCGCAGTGGCATGGGCGGTCGCGATCGTCGCGACGAGCGCGACCTTCCCGTGGTGGCTGTCGCCGATCCTCGGCGGCCTGCTCGCCGCGATTCCGCTCTCGGTGCTGACGAGCCGCGTCGCGATCGGCCGCGCGCTGCGCGCGCACGGCTTGCTGCTCACTCCCGAAGAGCACGGCGAGCCGCGCGTGCTGCAGCAGGCGCGTCACGCCGCCGCCGAGGTCGTCGCGGCCGGCGACACCTCGTTCGCGGCCGCCTGCGTCGATCCGGCGCTGCACGCGCGCGTCGTCGCTGCGCTGCCGAGCCGGCCAGCGGCCGCGGGCGACAAGGCGGGCGCCGAGGCGCGCGTGCTCGATCGCGCGCTTCGCCTCGGGCCGTCGGCGCTCGACAAGGCCGATCGGCTGCGCTTGCTGTCGAGCCGTTTTGCGCTCGACTTCCTGCAGCGCGAAGTGCTCGCGCAACGCGCGCATCCCGACTGGACCGAGGGCGTGCGCTTGTCGCCGCGGCCGGAGACGCTGCCGTCCGAAGCTGCGCAGCGCGCCGACGCGACGAGCGAACCGGTCGAGACGGCGGCGTAGCCACCGCGCCGCGCGAGTTGCGGTAAGGTCGCGCGGGCGCCGTCCGCGCGCCCGCGAGCCCATGGCCGACGACATCGCGACCCTTCGCCGCATCCTGCGCACGAGCCGGACGATCGCCGTCGTCGGCCTCTCGGCCGACTGGTTCCGGCCGAGCTACTTCGCGGCGAAGTACATGCAGGAGCACGGCTACCGGATCGTCCCGGTCAACCCGCGCTACGAGACCATCCTCGGCGAACGCTGCCACGCGACGCTCGCGACGATCGAGGTCCCGGTCGACATCGTCGACGTCTTTCGCAAGACCGAGGACGTGCTGCCGATCGCCGAGCAGGCGATCGCGATCGGCGCGAAGTGCCTGTGGCAGCAGATCGGCGTCAAGAACGCGCAGGCCGCGGCGCTCGCCGAAGCAGCAGGGCTCGACGTGGTGATGGACCGCTGCGTGAAGATCGAGCACGCGCGCCTGTTCGGCGGCCTCAGCTGGGCCGGCGTCAACACCGGCGTGATCTCGGCGCGGCGCCCGGTCTGAAGTGATGGTGCCGACGCGCTCACTGCGATCGCTGCCGCCCGAGGGGGCGCGGCCGCGCTTTGGAGCGGCCCGGCACGCGGCCGAACGCGATGGCTGATCGACGCTTTCATCCCGAGACGCTCGCGATCCACGCCGGCCAGATCCCCGACGCCGCGACAGGCGCGCGCGCGTTGCCGATCTACCAGACGACGAGCTTCGTCTTCGACAGCGCCGACCACGCGGCGAGCCTGTTCAACCTGCAGACGTTCGGCAACGTCTACTCGCGGCTCTCGAACCCCACCGTCGCGGTGCTCGAGGAACGCGTCGCTGCGCTCGAGCGCGGCCGCGCAGCGCTGGCGGCGGCGAGCGGCATGGCCGCCGAGGCGATCGCGCTGCTGACTTTGCTGCAGCAGGGCGACCACGTCGTCGCCGCGGGAGCGCTCTACGGCGGCACGGTGAGCATGCTCGCCGTCAACCTCGCCAAGCTCGGGATCGAGACGACGTTCGTCGACGGCGCATCGGCCGACGCGTTCGCCGCCGCGATGCGGCCGACGACGCGCGCCGTGTTCGCCGAGAGCCTCGGCAATCCGAGTCTCGCGGTGCTCGACATCGAAGCGGTCGCCGACGTCGCGCACGCGCACGGCGTCCCGCTCGTCGTCGACAACACGGTGCCGTCGCCGTACCTCTGCAATCCGATCGCGCTCGGCGCCGACATCGTCGTCCACTCGGCGACCAAGTACCTCGGCGGGCACGGCACGACGCTCGCCGGCGTCGTCGTCGAGAGCGGCCGCTTTCCGTGGGACAACGGCAAGTTCCCCGGCATGACCGAGCCGTCGAAGGGCTACCACGGCGTTCGCTTCTACGAGACCTTCGGAGACTTCGGCTTCACGATGCGCGCGCGCATGGAGACGCTGCGCGTCTACGGCGCGGCGCTGGCGCCGACGAGCGCGTGGCAGATCCTGCAGGGGATCGAGACGCTGCCCGTTCGCATGGACCGGCACTGCACGAACGCGCTCGCGGTCGCGCGCTTCCTCGCCGCGCATCCGCAGGTCGCGTGGGTGAACTATCCGGGGCTTCCCGAGCATCCGCAGCACGCGCTCGTCGCCAGGCAGATGCGCACGGTGGCCGGCGCGCCCGGTGCCTCGGGCCTGCTCGCGTTCGGCGTCCGCGGCGGCTACGCGGCGGGAATCCGCTTCATCGAGGCGGCGCAGCTGATGAGCCATCTCGCCAACATCGGCGACACCCGCACGCTCGTCATCCATCCGGCGTCGACGACGCACCGCCAGCTCGACGAGGCGCAGCAGCAGGCTGCCGGAGTGAACCAGGAGATGGTGCGGCTCTCGGTCGGCCTCGAGCACGTCGACGACCTGCTCTGGGACATAGACCAGGCGCTCGCCGTGAGCGCCGCCTGAGCCGCGGCATCGGGCGACGCCGCCCGCGCGAGCCGACCGGCGTGCCGTCCCTCGGGCGCGGCGCGTGACATCATTCGGCAACGCGAGGCACGGCATGGGCATCTACGAGCAAGGTCTGGACAAGACGGCAGCCAACCACGTCGCGCTCACGCCGACGAGCTTCGTCGAGCGCAGCGCCGAGGTGTTCGGCGACCTCGAGGCGGTCGTCCACGGCAAGCGCCGCTACACGTGGCGCGAGACGCG
>JASLGD010000087.1 GCA_030150305.1 Caldimonas sp.
GATCGCCGGCGCGAACACGCTCTGGGTCACCGACCCGACCAACAAGGCGATCGTCAAGCTGACGTTGCGCTAGCCGCGTCGCGCGTCGCGGCGACGATCGGAAGGCGCGCTGCGGCGACGCGGCGCCGAGGGCGCACTGCAGCGTCGCAGCGCCGATCAGAAGGCGCGTTGCATGTAGAAGCCGAGCGTGCCCTTGCGCAGGCGCATCACGACGCTGTCGTCGCCGTTCAGACGGACGCCGACGCCACCGTGGAAGAACACCTGCGACTGCGCCGGCTTCCATTCGACGCCGACCTTGCTCGCCGGTGCGGTCGCTGCGGCCGCGCTGCCGAGCGCGCGCTCGGCGAGGCTGCTGCCCGTCGCTGGTGCGGCGGAGATGCTGCGCAATTCGAACGACAGTGTCGGCAACGTGAACGTCGCCGGCTCGGCGTGCGTCTCGGTCGGCCTGAGCGCGATGGCGCGCTGCTCGAAGCGAAGGCCGACGTCGAACGCGCCGCGCGACACCGACATCCGGTAGCCGCCCGTCTCGAACGCACCGCCCGCGGTCCAGCGCGGCGGCGCCGGCACGGCGGTCGGGAGCGCGGGCTCCGCGCCGTCGGCGACTGCTGGTGCAGCGACGGCGACGTCGTCCGCCCACGCTGGTGCGGCGGCGACGACGCCGAGCAGCAGGGCAGTGGCGAGGCGGGCGGGTTGCATTGAAATTTGGTCGAATGTCGTCGACGCAACCGTAGCCGAGACAGCAGGGCCGACCGATCAGGCGCTGCCGACTCCCGCGGTGGGCGTCGTCCAGCCATCTTCGTAGGAGCGGGCCGACGGCGGGTAACCGGATGTCCGCTTTGTCGGGCCGCCGTGCCGTCTCGGCATCCCTCAAGCACGGGGATGCGACGCGCGAACGCCGCTGGCGCAGGCACATCTCGTGCCCTCCAAGTTGCATGGAGACACGATCGCCTGCACCCGACCCCTGGCAAATGCTCGGCCAGCAGCTCGAGCGCCGTCTGGTCGAGGCCGCCGAGGAACTGCTCGCGCACCGGCTATCGCCCTCGGCGCTCGTGCCGATGCCGGGACGTCTGCCGGTGCGCTGCGTCGCGATCGGCGATCTCGAGCACATCCGCGCGATGGTCCACGTCGACGACGCTTCGGCCTGAGCGGATCCGCCGCCACCGCGTGGCGCGTCGCGGCCAGCTCGGTGGCGGGCGACCCGCGCGGCACGCCGCGGCCGGCTCAGTGGCGGGCGAAGAAGCGCCAGATCTCGGCGCTGGCGTCGATCGCGGTCGACGGCGGATCGAGGAAGCGCGCCATGCGCTCGCCGCCCGGCCACGAATGGCCGCCGCCTTCGATCGCCACGAGCTCGACCTCGCTGCCCTCGCTGCATCCCGACTGGCGCGTCCGCGTCACGCTGCCGGATTGCTCGACGCGAGGCGGCTCGGCGCACCGGTCGTTGCGCCGCCAGAACTCGAGCGCCGCGGCGACGCTGCGGACCTCGTGGACTTCGACGGCGCGCGCTCCGGGGCCACCGTCGAACGGCAGGTTGCGGTCGGCGGTGCCGTGGATGACGAGCACCGAGACCGGCCGCGCCGGCCGACACTCGCTCGCCGACATCGTCATCTCGCCGGCGACCGGCGCGATCGCGGCGATGCGGCCGGCGAGCGTGCACGCGACCTGGTAGGCCATCATGCCGCCGTTCGAGATGCCGGTCGCGTAGACACGCCGTGCATCGACGGCGACGACGCGCGGCAGATCGTCGAGCAGCGCAGCGACGAACGCGGTCTCGTCGACGTTGTGCTTCATCGCCCAGCCGCAGCACGTGCCGGCATTCCACGTCTTCAGCTTGCCGGCAACGCCGCCCGAGCCCTGCGGATACACGGCGACGAAGCCTTCGCGCGCGCCGAGCGCGCTCATCCGCGTCTGCGTTCGCGCTCCCGCGGCCGTGCCGCCGCCGCCGTGGAACACGAGCACGACGGGCCAGCCCGCCGCCGGCGCCGCGCCCGCGGGAACGTCGAGCTCGTAGCTGCGCTCGCGGCCGGCGACGACGAGCGTGCGCTCGACCGCCGTCGCCGCAACACCGGTCGCCAGCCCGATCGCGAGCACGCACACGGCACGGCCGATCGCAACGACGTTCATTGCAGCGTCATCAGGGTCGCGTTGCCGCCGGCAGCGGCGGTGTTGATGCTGACCGCGCGCTCGACGATCAGGCGCTCGAGCGGCAGCGCCGTCTCTCCCGGCCGCCGTCCTTCGACGCCGACGATCGGCCCGGGGCGGGCAGCGACGACGCGCAGCACCTCGAGCAGCTCGGCAGCGCCGCCGTGGTGGAGGACGGCATCGAAGCGAACGTCGGCCGCGCTCCAGTCGGCGACGACGTCGATCCGTTCGCGCACGCCCGCGGGAAGACGTGCGCGCAACGGCCCGGCGTGGGACGGCCAGAGCGCACGGCTGCCGACGGCGAGCACGGCAGCGAGCTGGACGAGTCGGTCGCGGGCGGCGGCGGCGAGGCAGAGGACGGCATCGCGCGGGTGCAGGGAGTAGACGTTGCGCTCGCCGGTGGGGCCGGCGAGCACGACCGCGGCGCCGATGCGCGCCTGCGCTGCGAAGCGCGCGCAGACGTCGGCGAGGGCACGATCGCCGTGCAGCTCGGCCCAGCCTTGCAGGACCTCGAGCGGAGTCGCGATCGTTCCGGGCGCAGCCGCCTCGACCTCGCCGCTCGCCGCGAGCGCGCGCGTCATCGCGTAGGCGGGCGGACGCGCGAGCAGCCGCAGCAGGTAGAGCGGCCCGCCGGCCTTCGGGCCGGTGCCCGAGAGGCCTTCGCCGCCGAACGGCTGCACCCCGACGACCGCGCCGACGATGTTGCGGTTGACGTAGACGTTGCCGACGCGCGCACCGGCGATGACCTCGGCGATCGTCTCGTCGATGCGCGACTGGACGCCGAGCGTCAGCCCGTAGCCGGTCGCGTTGATCTGCGCGACCGTCGCGGCGAGATCGCGACGGCGAAAGCGGACCACGTGCAGCACCGGGCCGAAGACCTCGCGCTCGAGCTCGCCGACGCGGTCGAGCTCGATCAGCGTCGGCGGAACGAAGGTGCCGTGCGCGAGCGCATCGCTCGCCGCGCCGAGAGCGCGAAAGACGCGATGGCCGCGCGCGCGCATCGCCGCGACGTGCGCCTCGATCGCGGCGCGCGCTTCGCCGTCGATCACCGGGCCGACGTCGACCGCGAGACGCTCGGCGCGGCCGATCGTGCTCTCGGCCATCGCGCCGCGCAGCATCTCGACGACGCGATCGGCGCCATCCTCCTGCACGCACAGCACGCGCAGCGCCGAGCAGCGCTGACCGGCGCTGTCGAACGCCGACGCCATGGCGTCGTTGACGACCTGCTCGGCGAGCGCCGACGAATCGACGAGCATCGCGTTCTGGCCGCCGGTCTCGGCGACGAGCGGAACCGCTCGACCGTGGCGGCCGAGCCGCGCGGCGAGGCTCTTCTGCAGCAGCCGCGCGACGTCGGTCGAGCCGGTGAACATCAGGCCTTCGACGCGCGCGTCGGCGACGAGCGCGGCGCCCACCGTCTCGCCGCGGCCGGGCAGGAGCTGGAGCGCGAAGCGCGGCACGCCGGCGGCGTGGAGCCGACGCACCATCTCGGCGGCGACGAGCGGAGTCTGCTCCGCCGGCTTGGCGAGCACCGGGTTGCCGGCGACGAGCGCGGCGGCGACCTGGCCGGTGAAGATCGCGAGCGGGAAGTTCCACGGGCTGATGCAGACGACCGGACCGAGCGGCTCGGCGCCGCTCGCATCGTCGAGGTGGCGCCTCGCCTGCGCTGCATAGAAGCGGAGGAAGTCGACGGCCTCGCGCACTTCGGCGACGCCGTTCGGCAGCGTCTTGCCGGCCTCGCGTGCGAGCAGACCGAGCAGCAACGCGAGGTCGGCCTCGAGAGCGTCGGCAGCGCGCTCGAGCATCGCCGCACGCTCGCGCGCCGGCGTCGCCGCCCAAGCGGACGCGCCTTCGGCCGCGCTCGCGAGCGCGCGCTCGACGTCGTCCGCCGACGCCTCGACGACATCGCCGACGACGTCGCCGTGGTCGGCGGGATTGCGCACCTCGAGCGCCGCCGCGGCTGCACGATGCGCGTCGCCGCGCGCAAGGAGCGGCGCCGCGGACCAGCGCTGCGCGCGCGCCTGCCGCATCGCCGCGGCGAGGACGGCAAGCGCGTCGTCGCTCGCGAGATCGACGCCGCGCGAGTTGCGGCGAGCGCTGCCGTAGATCGCGCGCGGCAGCGGGATCGCCGGATGCGGCAAGGCGAGCGCGCCCTCGCTCGCCGCCGTGCGCTCGACGGTCTGCACCGGATCCTCGACCAGCTCGTCGAGCGGCACCGAAGGATCGGCGATGCGATGGACGAACGAGGTGTTGGCGCCGTTCTCGAGCAGGCGGCGGACGAGGTAGGCGAGCAGCGTCTCGTGCGTTCCGACCGGCGCGTAGATGCGGCACGGCCGCTGCGGGACGCCGGACGAACCGCTCACGACCTGCTCGTAGAGCGGCTCGCCCATGCCGTGCAGGCACTGGAACTCGTACTGCCCGGGCGCGAAGCGATCGGCGCCGGCGAGCTCGACGATCGCGGCGACGGTGTGCGCGTTGTGGGTCGCGAACTGCGGGAAGACGGCGTCGCTCGCCGCCAGCAGCTTCTTCGCGCACGCCAGGTACGCGACGTCGGTGTGGGCCTTGCGCGTGTAGACCGGGTAGCCGTCGAGGCCGTCGATCTGCGCCCGCTTGATCTCGCTGTCCCA
>JASLGD010000111.1 GCA_030150305.1 Caldimonas sp.
GGCGTGAGGTTCTGCGCCTCGTCGATGATGACGAACTTGTTCAGGAAGGTGCGGCCGCGCATGAAGTTCAGGCTCTTGACCTTGATCTTCGAGCGCACGAGGTCCTGCGTCGCCGCGCGACCCCATTCGCCGGCGCCGCCGTAGCCCTTGGACAGCACCTCGAGGTTGTCGTCGAGCGCGCCCATCCACGGGCCCATCTTCTCTTCCTCGGTGCCGGGAAGAAAGCCGATGTCCTCACCGACCGGCACGGTGACGCGGGTGATGGACGACCGCCGCTACACCGAGATCATCGTCACCCGCGTGACGGTGCCGGTCGGCGAGGACATCGGCTTCTTGCCCGGCACCGAGGAAGAGAAGATGGGCCCGTGGATGGGCGCGCTCGACGACAACCTCGAGGTGCTCTCGAAGACCGACAGCGGCGCCGGCGAATGGGGCCGCGCCGCGACCAACGACCTCGTGCGCTCGAAGATCAAGATCAAGAGCCTGAACTTCATGCGCGGGCGCACGTTCCTGAACAAGTTCGTGATCATCGACGAGGCGCAGAACCTGACGCCCAAGCAGATGAAGACGCTCATCACGCGCGCCGGCCCGGGGACCAAGATCGTCTGCCTCGGCAACCTCGCGCAGATCGACACGCCGTACCTCACCGAGGGCAGCTCGGGGCTGACGTACGCGGTCGACCGCTTCAAGGGCTGGGCGCATTCCGGCCACGTGACGCTCGCGCGCGGCGAGCGGTCGCGCCTGGCCGATTTCGCGAGCGAAGTGCTCTGACGGCGCTCCGCGCCGGACGCGGCGTCAGCGCGCGAGGTCGGCGAAGAACGCCCTTGCGTCGGTCTCGCGGCCGAGGAACTCCCTGACGAGCACACGCGGCGGCGCCTGCCTGCCCTGCGCGAGGACGGTGCGGCGATAGCGTGCGCCGACCGCCGGATCGAGCCGGTCGGCGGCGAACGCCGTGCGCAGGTCGAGCGCGACGACGAGGCTCCACAGGTAGCCGTAGTAGCCCGCCGGATAGACGCTGACGGCGTGCGAGAAGCCGGCCGGAAACATCGTCCCCGGCACGTGGCCAAGCGGCGTCTCGCCTTCCATCCGCGCCCACAGTTCCATCGGGTCGCCGGCGTCGACGCCGTAGAGCGCCTGGTCGTAGCGCGCGTAGAGGAGCTGTCGCGACGTGCGCAGGCCCTTGGCGAAGTCGCGCGCTTCGCGGGCGCGCTCGATCATTCCCTCGGGAACCGGACGGCACTCGGGGCAGACGTCCGCGAACAGCTTCAGCACCTGCCGGTCGTACACCCAGTCCTCGAGCATCTGCGACGGCGCCTCGCCGAAGTCGACCTGCACGTTCGCGCTCGACAGCTGCGTGTCGCGCGTCGCCGACAGGTTGTTGTGGATCGCGTGCCCCATCTCGTGCAGCAGCGTCTCGAGCTCGGCGAGGGTCAGGCCGTGGCGGTCGAGGTTGACGACGAGCGCCGCCTGCGGCAGGCGGTGCGTGCGCGTCGCCGAGCTGCGCACGTCCCAGACCGCGGCGTGGTTGTACTTGCCCTCGCGCGGATAGAGATCGACGTAGAGCGTCGCCAGCGGCGCGCCAGTGCGCGCGTCGGTCACGGCGTACGCCTCGGCGTCCTCGTGCCAGAGCGCAGCGGCGACGCGCGTGTAGCGGATGCCGAACATCTTCTCGGCGATGCGCATCACGAAGCGCACGCTTTGCGCGGGCGGGAAGTAGGCGCGGAACGCCTCCTGGTCGACGTCGTAGCGCTCGCGCCGGCGCCGCTCGCTGTAGTAGGCGACGTCCCAGCGTTCGACGCGTGTCGCCGCGCGCGGCGTGCCGAGGTGGCGCGACTTGACCTCGCGCAGCTCGTCGACGTCGCGCAACTCGCGCGCCTGCACCGCGGCCCGGACCTCGGCGAGGAAGCGTGCCGTCGTCGCCGGATTTTCGACCATCGCCCGGCGCTGCTGGAACTCGGCAAAGCTCTGCAGGCCGAACAGGCGCGCGTACTCGCGACGCAGTCGGGCGATCTCGGCGAGCACGGCGAGGTTGGCTCCGCCGCCCTCGTTCGTCTTGGCGCGCCACATCCGCTCGCGCGTCGACGCGTTGTCGGCGTGCTCGGCGATCGCGTCGAGCGTCGGGTTGTCGAGCCCGAGCACGACCCGCCCTTCGGCGTCGCGCGGCTTCGTCGCCCAGACCTCGCGCGGGACTCCGGCGAGATCGTCGACCGCGAAGGCAACGCGGACGTCGGCGTCGCGGATCCGCGCATCGAACTGCTGGGCGAGCGCAGCGATCCGGTCGCTCGTCTGCTTGGCGCGCTCGCGATCGCCAGCCGGCAGGCCGACGCCCGCGTCCTCGAAGCGCTCGGCGGCGACCTTGACGAGCTCGCGATCGATCGCGTCGCGCGGCTCGATGCGCTGCAACGCGCGGTGAAGCGCTTCGTTCTGGCCGAGCGCCGAGCCGAACTCGGACCAGCGCTGGTTGCACGCCTGCGCCGCGTCGCGGATCGCCTTCGCCGGATGGACGTTCTCGAGCAGGCCGATCGGCGCCGACGCGTCCTCGATCGCGGCGTTGAGGTCGTCCCAGGCGGCGAGCCAGCCGCCGTCGGGCGGCAGCGTCTCGAGCGCCTGCACGCGCCGCCCGACGTCAGCAAGGGCCGCGTCGCACGCAGACGTCAGCGCCGCTGCGCTCGCGAAGGCGGGAAACGGCGGTCCCGCGAGCGCGGGCTGCGCCGCGGACGCCGCTTGGGAGATCAGGACGACGACGAAGGCCGCGAAGCGCGCAGCGGATGCCATCGCTCAGGAACGCGAGTCGACCAGGTCGCGGATCTGCTGCAGCGCGCTCGGATCCTCGATCGTCGTCAGGTCGCCGGTGTCGCGGCCCTCGCAGATCGCCTGGATCGCGCGGCGCAGGAGCTTGCCGGAGCGCGTCTTCGGCAACGCGGTGACGAAGCGCACGCGCGCCGGCCGGGCGACCGAGCCGAGCTGCGCGTCGACCGTCTTCATGATGTCGCCCTCGAGGCGCAGCCGCGCGTTCGCGTCGGCAAGCGCGGCAGCGTCGCGCGGGACGACGAACGCCATCGCGACCTGCCCCTTCAGCGCGTCGGCGACGCCGACGACCGCGACCTCGGCGACGCTCGCGTGGCTCGAGATGCTCTCCTCGATCTCGCGCGTGCCGAGACGGTGGCCGGCGACGTTGATGACGTCGTCGGTGCGGCCGAGGATGAACCAGTAGCCGTCGGCGTCGCGGATGCCCCAGTCGAACGTGTTGTAGAGCTGGCGGCCTTCGATCTTCGTCCAGTACGTCTCGATGAAGCGCGCGTCGTCGCGCCAGACCGTCTGCATGAACCCGGGCGGCGTCGGGCCGGCGATCGCGACGACTCCCTTGCGGCCCGGCTCGACGATGTCGTCGCCGGTCAGCTCGTCGATCAGGCGAACGTCGTAGCCGACCATCGCGACGCCCGGGCTGCCGTAACGCGGCGCCATGTCCGAGACGCCCTTGGCCACGCTCAGGATCGGCCAGCCGCTCTCGGTCTGCCAGTAGTTGTCGATCACCGGCTTGCCGATGCCTTCGGCGATCCACGTCGCGGTGGGTTCGTCGAGCGGCTCGCCGGCGAGGAAGAGCAGGCGCAGGCTCGACAGGTCGTGCGCGCGCAGGTGGCTCGGGTCCTGCTTCTTCAGCACCCGGATCGCGGTCGGCGCGCTGAACATCGCGGTGACCTCGTACTTCTCGACCAGCCGCCACCAGACGCCGGCGTCGGGGCGGATCGGCAGCCCTTCGTAGAGGATCGTCGCCATGCCGGCGATGAGCGGGCCGTAGACGATGTAGCTGTGGCCGACGACCCAGCCGATGTCGCTGGTCGAGAAGTACGTCTCGCCCGCGTTGCCGCAGAAGATGTGCTTCATGCTCGCTGCGAGCGCGACCGCGTAGCCGCCGGTGTCGCGCTGCACGCCCTTCGGTCGTCCGGTGGTGCCGCTCGTGTAGAGGGTGTAGCTCGGGTGCGTCGACTCGACCCAGGTGCACGGCACGACGTCGTCGCGGTGGCGCTCGCGCAGCGCGGCGTAGTCCTCGTCGCGCCCGGCCTCGCGCACCATCGGCGCCAGGCCGCGGTCGACGAGCAGCACCTTCGCCGGCTTGTGCCGCGCCAGGCGGATCGCCTCGTCGAGCAGCGGCTTGTACGCGATCACCTTGCCGGCGCGGCTGCCCGCGTCGGCGCTGACGACGACCTTCGGCTCCGCGTCGTCGATGCGGTTGGCGAGGCTCACGCTCGCGAAGCCGCCGAACACCACCGAGTGGATGGCGCCGATGCGCGCGCACGCGAGCATCGCGAACACCGCCTCGGGGACCATCGGCATGTAGATCAGGACGCGATCTCCGGCGCCGACGCCGAGCGCGCGCAGCAGCGCCGCCATCCGCTGCACTTCGGCGTGCAGCTCGGCGAACGTGTAGACGCGCTCCTGGTCGGTCTCGGTCGAGACGTAGATGAGCGCGCGCTGCTCCGCGCGTGCGGCGAGATGACGGTCGACCGCGTTGTGGCACAGGTTTGTCGTGCCGCCGACGAACCAGCGCGCGAACGGCGGCCGGCTCGCGTCGCAGACCGTCGTGAACGGCGACTTCCAGTCGATCAGCGCCGCCTGCTCGCGCCAGAACGCGTCGCGGTCGACGAGCGAGCGGCGGTGGAATTCGGCGTATCGCGCGGCGGCATCGTTCACGGCGTGTTCTCCTTGCGCTTCGCGGGCAGCTCGACCATCGCGATCGGGCTCGGCGGCGCGCAGCCCATCGCGCAGCACTTGCCGGGCTGGCGGTCGACGATCTTGCGCCCCGGCTGCGCGAGGACATTGCGCTCGAGCAAGCGGGCGACGAGCTCTGCCTTGTCGGCGACCGGATAGTTGCGCCAGATCTCGCGCCGCATAGCCTCGGGCGAGCCGCCGCCGTGCAGGCTGATGACCGAGTACCAGCCGCCCTGGTACGACGCCGTCAAATCCTCGAGCAGGCGCGCCGTTGCGATTCGCCTGTCGTACGGCACCTCCGGATTGGCGCGCAGGACGTCGGCGAGGCGCGCCGCGGTCTCGGGGTTGTGATCCTCGTCGGGACCGGGCAGCGCGACGATGAGGCCGCCGGACACTTCGTGCGCGATCCGGTGCATCTCGTAGATCTGCGTCGCGAGCAGGAGCTTGCCGATGTTGGCGAACACCGGATCGGGCATGACGACGCCGGAAGGCTCGTCGACCTGCGCGTAGACGCTCGAGGCGACGCCGCACGCGTAGAAGCCCTCGACGAGCGTGATCAGCTGCACCATCTGCTCGCGCAGGTGCGGCGTCGCGTCGGGATCGACGCCGTTCGCCTCGCACATCGTCGCGCCGGCGCCGATCAGGAGGTCGCCGAAGCCGGCGCGCGCGGCGATGCACGTCTGCCGGTGGTGCGTCGCGTAGCTGTACGTCAGGTGCGCCGAGTGCTCCCACTCGCCCGCCAGGAAGACGCGCTCCCACGGGACGAAGACGCGGTCGAAGAGCAGCACCGCGGTCGACTGGCCGTAGGTGTTCGAGAACAGCGCCGCCTTCTCGCCCGGACGTCCGGCGGGGCGCGCGACGATCGTCAGGCCGTCGGCGTCGCACGGCACCGCGCAGCAGACGGCGAACGCGGCGTCGGCCTCGGTCATCGCGCGCGACGGCATGACCAGGAACTCGTGCATGTACGGCGCGCCGGTGACGATCGCCTTCGCGCCCGAGATCACGATCCCCTTTCCGTTGCGCTCGACGACGTGGACGTAGGCGTCGACGTTGGCCTGCTCGTGCGGCCGCCTGCTGCGGTCGCCCTTGGCGTCGGTCATCGCGATGCCGACGGCGAGGTCGCGGTCCTGGAAGTCGTGCATCCAGGCGGCGAAGCGCTACCTCGCGCACGACGCGTTCAGCGCGATCGTGCAGGCGACCGCGCGCATCGACGCCGACCGCGGGACGCGCCACGGCGAGCGCTTC
>JASLGD010000135.1 GCA_030150305.1 Caldimonas sp.
TGCGCCGTGGGGACTCGCCATTGCGCCGGGCTCGTTCGGGGCGATGGCCGGCGCCTTGCTCGTCGGCAACTTCGGCGACGGCTTCATCAATGCCTTCGACCCGACCAGCCACGCCTTCCTCGGCCAGCTTCAGGCGCTGGGGGGAGGTGCGCTCCAGATCGACGGCCTCTGGGCACTCGCGCCGGGCAACGGCAGCAATGGGGGCAGCAACGCCCTGCTCTACTTCACCGCCGGACCCGACGACGAAAGCAACGGTCTGTTCGGCGTCCTGGCTCCCGCGCCCGAACCATCCGTCGCGCTGTTGCTGATGACCGGGATGTCGGGCCTGATGCTGCGGATGCGGCGGCGTTTGATGGCGACGGAGACCCCGGCATAAGGCGTACCGGGGCTCGCCCTCGGAGCCGACAGTGCGTTGTTTCACGCCTATCTGGGGCAAAGCCGAGACTGAATCAGCGCGTGCGCGCCGGCGCACGCGTTCGATTTCATCGGTGAGACGCTGCGCCCGACCGCGCAGTGCGAGGCGCAACTGCGCCGCTCTGCGAAGCACAGCTGGCAGGTGTCAGAGACGACCACACATGTGAAGCGACGTCAGCCAAGCAGACGTTCGCGTCCGACCGCTTGTGGCCGTTCAGAGGCGATCTGTCAGCCGCGAGAGTTGCCCCGGAACTGTCGTCGGACCCTGTGCTTCGCATCTCGACGCCGACCCGCGCCGCAGCCGAAAACTCCATCCGACCTTCCGATCGCCTGGTGCTACCGATGCGTCGCAACCATGGCGTTTGCAGCCCGCAGCAGCGCTCGACCTGGGCCGTCCTTTCCGCCGAGGGTCTGACTGGCAGCATAGGCGCCCTCGACCAGCAGCATGAGCGCGTCCGCCAATTGGGCAGGCTGCTCAGCGCCGAGCTTATCGGCGATCTTGCGCAGCCTGCGCCGCCACTCCTGCTTGTTTGCCTGCGCAACGGCATGCCCTGGGTGTGCGGGGTCCGGAAATTCGGCGCTGTAGTTGATGAAAGGGCATCCTCGATAACCGGGCTGCGTGGTCCTCTTGGCCAGGTACGACATCAGCGCGTGCAGCTGGGCCTCTGGCTGTTCGTTGCTTGCGAAGACTTCGTCGTCGATGTGCTGCCAGAAGTCGGCGTTTCGCCTTGCAAGGTAGGCCACGATCAAGTCGTCCTTCGTCGGCCACTTGCGATACAGGCTGATCTTCGACGTGTCTGCCGCTCGCACGCACTGGGCCCCTCCCACGCTGCAAGCGCGATCAAGTCGTCGCAGGTAGCAACGTCGGGCTTTTGTCGATATGGTCGCAGGAGGAAGTCAGCGCAACGACCGCTACCGGCACTCCTCGAACTTCATGGGTGCGTAGCCGCTGGGAACGCTGGCGGGCACGAGTGAGCAAAGATGCCGCTTCGACGCGCGGTCATCCAGAAGTGCATCCCGAACGAACGCGACGAGCGCCTCGAACTCGCCACCCGTCAAGTGGATGGGCGTTTGAAGGAGAGGGTCCACCCGTGCCAGTACAGGCTCGATCGGCCCGATGTGGTAGCCGAGGTCGCTGGCAAGCCCCACGCGGGGCTCGAGCGTTCCGGCCTACAGGGCAGGCATGGACCACATGGCAGACGGGCTGCGGCTTGCTGGCCTGCCCGAAGCGGCTCCGTCGCCACGGTAAGCGCGGTCCAGTTCACCGTACCTTCCTCGGCCAGGACGGTCTCGCGAGGCACTAATCGCCTGCGGCTTGTGCGCTCCGAGACGAAAAATTCGAGTCGACCGGGCGGTCAAGCGTTTCCACGCCCCATCGGCGATGACGAGGGCTCAGGCTGCAACTCGTCCGTCCACACCCTGAAGCTTTCGAGCGTGTTCGGTCCGAACGTGGTCGTCAGTGCGACGTCGCAGGCGTCGCGCCCGCGCGCCATCAGCACGCGGCCGATGCGCGGCGTGTTGTTGCGCGCATCGAAGGTGTACCAGCGGTCGCCGAGCCAGGCCTCGAACCAGCCGGCGAAGTCCATCGGCCCGTGTGGCGGCGGCGTTCCCATGTCGCCGAGGTAGCCGGTGCAGTAGCGCGCCGGGATGTTGAGGCAGCGGCAGAGCGCGACCGCGAGGTGCGCGTAGTCGCGGCACACGCCGACGCCCTCCTGGTAGGCCTCCCACGCCGTGCGCGTTCGCCGCGCGTGCTGGTAGCCGAACGCGATGTGGCGATGCACGAAGTCGCAGACCGCCTGCACGCGCGCCCAGCCGGTCGGACCGGCGCCGAAGCGCTGCCAAGCGATGTCCAGAAGCTGCTCGGTCTCGCAGTAGCGGCTGCCGAGCAGGTACACCAATGTCTCCTCGGGGAGATGTTCCACCGGCGTCTGCACTGCGTTGGGCTCGACGACGTCGGGCAAGCCGCTGTCGTTGACGACCGCATCGGTGCTGATGACGATCCGGCCCGCCGGCGCGACGATGCGGCTGCACCAGTTGCCGAACAGGTCGCGGTACGCGACCAGCGGCACCGCGGGCGAGGTGACGACGAGGTCCGGCCGAACGAGGTCGGACGCCCGCGAGTGATGCACGTTCAGCACCAGCAGCATCGGCGTCGGCTGCGGGAACGCGTACGTCATCTCGAAACCGACCCGGATCTGCATGGCGGACTCCTCTCGCTCGATGCGCAAGCTCCGCGGACGTCGCGAACATGGCGAGTATGCGGCAGCCTCCGCCCGGCGTCTCGGCGTCGGGACCTACAGGGCAACGCGGCCACCGCTCGCAGTGAACTGCACGCGGGTCGCTAGTCTCACCTGCAGGTCCCGAGCGGCCGTTCGCAAGCACGGGGCGTGAAGCAAACCAGGCGACCAGGCGCGAGCGCCAGACGTCCTGACGACAGGGCGGGCCTCGTCCCGCTTCGTGTCGCCGAAGACCCACCCACCGATGGAGAGCACGATGTCACTGTTGAGCAAGGTCGTTGAAGCAGTCACCCCTTCCACGAACGACGACGGCATCGGCGCGATCGATCTGCTGAAGCAGGACCACGCCGACGTCGAGGCGCTGTTCAAGGACTACCAGATGCTGGCGGAAAGCGACGGCGACGCGAGCGACCGGCGCGCCCTGTCGACCCGGATCTGCGGCATGCTCGCCGTGCACGCCATGATCGAGGAGGAGATCTTCTATCCGGCGGCGCGAAAGGCCGGCGTCGATTCGGATCTCCTCGACGAAGCGCAGATCGAGCACGGCACTGTCAAGCAGCTGATCGCCGACATCGGCGCGGCGCAGGCCTCGCAACCTCTCTATGACGCCCGCCTGCAGGTGCTCGGGGAGTACGTGCGACACCACGTCAAGGAGGAGGAAGGCGAGTTGTTTCCCGCCTGCCGGAAGTCGGAAATGGACATGGGCGCGCTCGGAGCGCGGCTGCAAAAGCGCAAGGACCAATTGATTCGCAAGCTGGGCGCACAGCAGGAGCCCGCGCTGCGCAGGTGATCGTCCGCAGTTGACCGGGCGTGCCGAGCGCTTCTTTGCTCGCCGTGCTTCCAACATCGCCACCTGGTCGGCCAGGAACTTCACCATCCCCTGTTCCCGCTTCAGGAAGGACACCATGCCTAGCCCTCGGCTGCGCGCGCTCATCGTCGAGGACCATCCCGTCGTCCTCGAGAGTTTGCAAGGCCTGCTGGAAGACCTGGCCGCGGTCGACGTCGTCGGCACTGCCGCGGGCGAAAGCGAGGCGTGCGAGTGGATGGACTCCCGCACGCAGGCGTGCGACGTCGCGATCGTCGATGTCTTCCTGACGCGAGGCAGGGGGCTCGGCGTCCTGGAGCACATTGCAGGGTACGCGCGGCCGCCTGAACGGGTCGTGCTGACCGACGATCCGACCGATGCGATGAAAACGCGTTGCCGCGCGCTCGGTGCGCTCGAGGTATTCGACAAGTCCACCGAGATCGAGAAGCTGGTGGACTGGCTCGCGTCCCGCGTACGACACTAGCCGGCCTGCGCCCGTGTCGCTGTGGCCAGACGCCGCCACGGCGCTCGTCGCCGCGCGGGTCTACAGTCCGGCTCGTTCAACCAGGAGCACCGTCATGCCTCTACGGTTCGCATCGCTGTCTCGCCAACTGCAACGGAACGGTCAGCGCCTCCACCTCGCCATCGCGAGCCGCACGTTCTCGAAAGGCCCGGGGCAGCCGGCCGACGAGGCGGAGGAGGCCATGCGCGAAGAGCGCCGTCGTCTTAAGGAGCAGCAACGGCTTCGCCGCGCCCAGGCGTTGCTGCCTAGGCCGAAGGCCGCCAAGCCGGTGAAGGAGCTGAAGCCGCCGAAGCCGCCGAAACCGCCCAAGGCCGCCAAGCCGCCGAAGGAAAAGGGCGACAAGGCGAACAAGCCCTCGCGCGCCGACAAGCAGACGCAGAAGGCGGCGAACGCCGAGGCCGCCAAGAAGGCCCAGCGCAAGTCCGCGAAGACCTGAGCTCGGCGAGTCTCGTCGCTCCGCAGGCGTCGCCTGGAGGGCAGCGGATGCACTACTCGTTCCAGTTCGGCGCCGTCTTCGCGGCGTGGCCCCTTCTGCTCGAAGGCACCTGGAAGACGATCGAGCTGTCTTTCCTCGCCATGCTCGGCGGCCTCGCGGTCGCGATCGTCTGCGCCTGGGCGAAGACAGGCGGACCGGCACCGCTGCGCTGGCTCGTCAACGCCCCTCGGGGGCGTCGCTGAAGCGTCGCGTGCTGCACGCGCTCGGGCAGCTGGAGTGCGAGACGATCTCGCAGCTGCAGTCGAAAGTGCTGCACGACCCGCA
>JASLGD010000156.1 GCA_030150305.1 Caldimonas sp.
CTGAGCGGACCCGCCCAACATTCCGACTTCACGGCGACCGGAACTTCCACCATCCGCAGCCTGATTGACGGCGCGCCCGCTGTGTTGGCCTCCCGAAGAGGCTAAAGACGTTCGCAGCGACGGCCGCCTTCGGGTGGAGCAACTCCGCAATGCGTGCGGGCGACTCACCAGGACAGGTGCGCGCCATGTGCTCGAAGAAGGGGTCGAAGTCGTCCAAGACTCCGGAAAAGAGGTCGATGGCGGAGAGGGCGGGATTCGAACCCGCGGGGGGTGTTTAGCCCCCACACGCTTTCCAGGCGTGCGACTTAAACCGCTCATCCACCTCTCCTGCGCGAGGGCGATCTTAGCCGCACGTCATGCGCGGCCGCCGCACCCGGCGAAGGGAAAGCGCGAGCGAGCCGACGCGACTCAGTGCACCGGAGCGTCGGCGCCGCGCATCGCCTCGGCAACCCGCAGCGCGTCGGAGTAGACCATCGCCCAGAGCGCCGCGCCGCGCGGGTTGCACGCGCACGGCGCGCCGGCGCCGGCGCAACCGGCGTGCTGCCACGGCTTGCCGGGATGGTCCTCGCACGTCCAGCCGGGCTCGGCCGAGCCCTTGCAGGTCGGGCAGTCGTCGTCGAAGTCGCTGTCGAAGAGGAGGGCGGAGCGGAACATGGCGGCTGCACAGCGTAGTGGCGGCCGCCGTGCGGCCGATCCCCGCATTTCAGGGAAGCTCGTAAGCACGTGTGACCCGCACGCGCCGGCGCGTGCCGAATTGCTCAGCCAGGGCGCGTCGCGCTGCTCCGGCTCAGCGCCATCGCGCTCGCGATGAGGCCCGAGACCTCCGACAGGCTCGCCGGGACGATCATCGTGTTGTTCTTCTGCGCGAGCTGCGCGAACGCCTCGACTGCCTGCTGCGCGACCTTGAGCTGCACGGCCTGCTCGCCGCCCGGCTCGCGGATCGCCTCGGCGACCTTGCGCAGCCCCTCGGCGGTCGCTTCGGCGACCGCGACGATCGCTGCCGCCTGGCCCTGCGCCTGGTTGATCTCGGCCTGGCGCTGGCCCTCGGAGCGCGCGATGAACGCCTCGCGCTCGCCGGTCGCGATGTTGATCTGCTCCTGCTTCCTGCCCTCGGAGGCGGCGATCAACGCGCGCTTCTCGCGCTCGGCGGTGATCTGCTGCTGCATCGCGTGCAGGATCGCCTGCGGCGGCGTCAGGTCCTTGATCTCGTAGCGCAGCACCTTGACGCCCCAGTTCTGCGCCGCCTCGTCGAGCGCCGTGACGACATGCGCGTTGATCGCGTCGCGCTCCTCGAACGTGCGGTCGAGCTCCATCTTGCCGATCACCGAGCGCAGCAGCGTCTGCGCGAGCTGGGTGATCGCGACGACGTAGTTCGACGAGCCGTAGCTCGCGCGCATCGGGTCGGTGACCTGGAAGTAGATGATCCCGTCGACCTGCAGCTGCGTGTTGTCGCGGGTGATGCAGACCTGGCTCGGCACGTCGAGCGGCACCTCCTTCAGCGAGTGCTTGTAGGCGACGCGCTCGACGAACGGAAAGACGAACTCGAGCCCGGGCGCGAGCGTGCGGTCGTACTTGCCGAGCCGCTCGACGACCCAGGCGTGTTGCTGCGGGACGATCTTGAACGTCTGGACGACGAACACCACCGCGACGATGACGATGGCGAGGGCGACGACGGTCGACAGGGAGGGCTGCATCGACGGATCTCCGGTTCAGCGGGCGGCCACGCGGGGCACGAGGACGAGCCAGTTGCCCTCGACGGCGGCGACGATGTGCTCGCCGCCGTACGCGGGCGCGCCCGGCTGCAGGCGCGCCGACCAGGTCGAGCCGCGGTAGCTGACCTTGGCCGTGCGGTCGTGGCCCCAGGCGGCGACGTGGACGCGCTCGCCGACGTCGAGGTTGACGTCGCGGTCGGCGGCGGTCGGCAGCGCCGCCGGCGCCGTCTTGACGCGCCGCCAGTGCCAGAGCGCCGTCGCGCCGCCGCCGACGAGCGCTGCGGCGAGCAGTTGCCCCGCCTGCGACGCGCCGAGGTGCGCTGCGACCGCGCCGGCGGCAAGGCCGAGCGCGATCATCAGCAGGTAGAACGTGCCGGTGGCGAGCTCGGCGGCGACCGCGATTCCCGCGGCGATCCACCACACGCCGGCGCTCGACAGGTCCATCGGATCCTCCCTCCCTGCTGGGGCGCAGTGTAGGTCCGCGCCTGGCCGCCGCGGACCAGCCGCCGCGCAGCATTGCACACGGCCAGAGCCCTACACTGCGCGCTTTTCCGATCTCGCCCGCGTGAGGCCCGCCGATGCTGCGCTTCCAGTTTCCGATCGTCATCATCGACGAGGACTTCCGCTCCGAGAACGCCTCGGGCATCGGCATCCGCGCGCTCGCCGCAGCGATCGAGAAGGAGGGCTTCGAGGTCCTCGGCGCGACGAGCTACGGCGACCTCTCGCAGTTCGCGCAGCAGCAAAGCCGCGCCAGTGCCTTCATCCTGTCGATCGACGACGAAGAGTTCACCGAGGGCCCCGAGCCGGTCCCCGCGGTCGTCAACCTGCGCAAGTTCATCCAGGAGATCCGGTTCAAGAACACGGACATCCCGATCTACCTGTACGGCGAGACGCGCACGTCGCAGCACCTGCCGAACGACATCCTGCGCGAGCTGCACGGCTTCATCCACATGTTCGAGGACACGCCGGAGTTCGTCGCCCGGCACATCATCCGCGAGGCGAGGTCGTACCTCGACGGCGTCGCGCCGCCGTTCTTCCGCGCGCTCGTCGACTACGCGCAGGACGGCTCGTACTCGTGGCACTGCCCGGGCCACTCCGGGGGCGTCGCCTTCCTGAAGAGCCCGGTCGGGCGGATGTTCCACCAGTTCTTCGGCGAGAACATGCTGCGCGCCGACGTCTGCAACGCCGTCGACGAGCTCGGCCAGCTGCTCGACCACACCGGTCCCGTCGCGGCGAGCGAGCGCAACGCGGCACGCATCTTCAACGCGGACCACTGCTTCTTCGTCACCAACGGGACGAGCACGTCGAACAAGATGGTGTGGCACCACACCGTCGCGCCGGGCGACGTCGTCGTCGTCGACCGCAACTGCCACAAGTCGATCCTGCACGCGATCGTGATGACCGGCTCGATCCCGGTGTTCCTGCGGCCGACGCGCAACCACTACGGGATCATCGGCCCGATCCCGCAGAGCGAGTTCACCAAGGAGTCGATCCGCGCCAAGATCGCCGCGCACCCGCTGCTCTCGGGCGTCGACGCCGCGTCGGTCAAGCCGCGCATCCTGACGCTGACGCAGAGCACGTACGACGGCGTCCTCTACAACACCGAGACGATCAAGCACGCGCTCGACGGCTACATCGAGACGCTGCACTTCGACGAGGCGTGGCTGCCGCACGCGGCGTTCCACGCGTTCTACGGCACCTTCCACGCGATGGGCAGGAAGCGCGCGCGGCCGAAGAACCAGCTCGTCTTCGCGACGCAGTCGACGCACAAGTTGCTCGCCGGCATCAGCCAGGCGTCGCAGGTGCTGGTGCAGGAC
Organism: Caldimonas sp.; assembly: GCA_030150305.1. Classification (GTDB taxonomy): domain Bacteria; phylum Pseudomonadota; class Gammaproteobacteria; order Burkholderiales; family Burkholderiaceae_C; genus Schlegelella_A. Next base: position 3,530 of record JASLGD010000156.1, read on the forward strand.
TCGGAGTCGAGAAAGCTCGACCCGCACCTCTTCAACGAGGCGTACCTGATGCACAGCTCGACGAGCCCGCAGTACGCGATCATCGCGTCGTGCGACGTCTCGGCGGCGATGATGGAGTCGCCCGGCGGCAGCGCCCTCGTCGAGGAGAGCATCCAGGAGTCGCTCGACTTCCGCCGCGCGATGCGCAAG
>JASLGD010000165.1 GCA_030150305.1 Caldimonas sp.
ACCGCCCGCCCGCTATGCCACGCCGCCTTCGCCTCGCCCTGCCCGCCCTCGCCGCGACGCTCGCGGCGTGCGTCTCGTCGTCGCCGTCGTCCGGTGCCGGCGACCGTCGCGCGCTCGACGCGATCGACACCGTCGTCGTCATCTACGCCGAAAACCGCGCGTTCGACACGCTGTTCGGACGCTTCCCCGGCGCCGACGGCATCCCCGGCGTCAATCCGAGCGCGTCGGGCAACTACGTGCCGCAGGTCGACCGCGACGGCTCGCCGCTCGCGACGCTGCCGCCGGTGTTCGGCGGCATGACGGCGGCGAACCAGCCGATCACGATCAGCGAGGAGCAGACGCGCGGGCTCGCGAACGCGCCGTTCGTGCTCAACGGCAAGAACGGCCTCGCCGGCGGCAGCGGCGTCGTCGTGCCGATCGAGCTGATGACGAAGAGCCCCGTGCATCGCTACTACCAGAGCATCATGCAGATCGACGGCGGCAGCAACGACGGCTTCGCCGCATGGTCGGACGTGGGCAGCCTCGTGATGGGCACCTACGACGGCAGCGGCCTCGCGATGTGGCAGGTCGCGCGCCGCTACACGCTCGCCGACCACTTCTTCATGGGCGCCTTCGGCGGCTCGTTTCTCAACCACCAGTACCTCGTGTGCGCGTGCGCGCCCGAGTACCCCGACGCCGATCGCTCGCCGGCGAGGGAGCGCATCAGCGCGGTCGAGACCGACGCGCGCGGCCGCGTCCGGCTCGTCACGGCGGCCGCATCGGCGAGCAGCGCGCTCGCCGGCGCGCCGCGCTTCGTTCGCGACGGCGACCTGACTCCGAAGGACGAGCACGGGATGTTCTACGCGATCAACACGATGCAGCCGGCATACCAGCCGAGCGGCGTCGCGGCCGCAGCAGGCGGCGATCCGCGCTACGGCAATCCCGCCGACCCGCAGACCCTGCCGCCGCAGCGTGCGGCGACGATCGCCGACCGCCTCGACGCGAAGGGCGTCTCGTGGGCGTGGTACTCGGGCGCGTGGAACGCGGCGAGCGCGCTGACGCCGGCGGCGCGCGACATCATCTACAAGGGCAGCGTGCGCTTCCAGCCGCACCACCAGCCGTTCAACTACTACGCGGCGTTCGACCCGGCGACGCACGCCGACTACCGCGCCGCGCACCTGAAGGACTTCGACGGCGACTTCCTCGCCGACGCCGCCGCCGGCAAGCTGCCCTCGGTGTCGTTCTACAAGCCGCAGGGCAACCTCAACCAGCACCCCGGGTCGAGCACGGTCGCGCTCGGCGACGCGCACCTCGCGTCGGTCGTCGCCGCGCTCGAGAAGAGCCCGCAGTGGCCGCACATGCTCGTCGTCGTCACTTACGACGAGAACGGCGGCTTCTGGGACCACGCGCGCGTGCCGAAGGGCGACCGCTGGGGGCCGGCGACGCGCGTGCCGGCGATCGTCGTCTCGCCGTTCGCGAAGAAGGGCTTCGTCGACAAGACGCCGTACGACACGGCGTCGATCCTGCGCTTCGTCACGCGCCGCTGGAACCTCGCGCCGCTGCCCGGCGTCGAGATGCGCGACCGCGCGCTCGCCGCCAACGGCGAGCCGCCGATGGGCGATCTGACCGCCGCGCTCGAGGCGCCGCGATGAGCCAGGCGGCCGCGCCGCGCGCGCCCGTCGAGGCGCGCGACGTCAGCGTGCACGGCGATCCGCGCAGCGACGAGTACCACTGGCTGCGCGACCGCGACGATCCGCGCACGCTCGCCTACCTGCGCGCCGAGAACGCGTACGCCGACGACTGGTTCGCGCCGCACGCGTCGCTGAAAGAGCAGCTCTACCAGGAGATGGTCTCGCGCATCCAGCAGGACGACGACTCGGTGCCGATGCGAAAGGGCGAGTGGTGGTACTCGACGCGCGTGCGCCAAGGCGAGCAGTACCCGCGGTTTCTGCGCCGGCGCGCGCTCGGGCCCGAGCGGCGCTTCGATCCCGACGGCGCCGACGAGACGCTGCTCGACCTGAACGCGATGGCGGTCGGCCAGCCCTTCCTGTCGCTCGGCGTGACCGCGGTCTCGCGCGACGCGACGCGCCTCGCGTACACGGTCGACCACTCCGGCGGCCGCGACTACACGTTGCACGTCAAGGACCTCGCGAGCGGCGCCGTCGATGCGTGGTCGGTCGAGCAGGTGGCGTCGGCGGCGTGGGCGAACGACAGCCGCACGCTCTACTACGTCACGATGGACGAGACGAAGCGCGCCAACCGGCTGTGGCGCCACGTCGTCGGCTCGGCGGATGCCGACGAGCTGCTGTTCGAGGAGGCCGACGAGCTGTTCGACGTCGGCGTCGCGAAGACGCTCGACGAGCGCTGGATCCTGGTCGGCAGCCAGAGCAAGGATGCATCGGAGTGGCGCGTCGCCGACGCCGACCTGGGCGGCGGCGCGACCTTCGCGATGCGCACCGTGCTCGCGCGCCGCGCCGACGTCGAGTACGACGTCGAGCACCGCGCCGGCGCTTTCTGGGTCCGCATCAACGACACCGGGCGCAACTTCCGCCTCGTCACCGTCGACGCCGCGGCCCCCGACCTCGCGAGCGCGACCGAGGTGATCGCGCCGCGCGACGACGTCATGCTCGACGACGTCGACGTGTTCGCGGGCCACCTCGTCGTCACCGAGCGCGCCGCCGGCAGCCTGCGGCTGCGCGTGGTCGACCTCGCTTCGGGCGACGACCACACGATCGCGTTCGACGAGCCGGCGTACAGCGTCCACACGAGCGGCAACGCCGAGTTCGAGACGACGACGCTGCGCTTCGTCTACACGTCGATGACAACGCCGCCCTCGACGTACGACTACGACCTCGCGACGCGCGAGCGCACGTTGAGGAAGCGCCAGCCAGTGCCCGGCTACGACCCCGCGCTCTACGCCAGCGAGCGCATCTTGGCGACCGCGCGCGACGACACGCAGGTGCCGATCTCGCTCGTCTACCGCAAGGACCGCAAGCTCGCGGCGCCGCAGCCGCTGCTGCTCTACGGCTACGGCGCCTACGGCATCCCGATCGACCCGGCGTTCGCGCAGACGCGCGTTTCGCTGCTCGACCGCGGCGTCGTCTTCGCGATCGCGCACATCCGCGGCGGCGGCGACCTCGGCCGCACCTGGTACGAGGCCGGCAAGATGGCGCGGAAGCAGACGACGTTCGACGACTTCATCGCCTGCGCCGACGCGCTCGTCGCGAGCGGCCGGACGACGCCGGCGCAGCTCGCGATCGAAGGCGGCAGCGCCGGCGGGCTGCTGATGGGCGCGGTCGTCAACCAGCGCCCGGAGCTCTTCCGCGCCGTCGTCGCGCAGGTGCCGTTCGTCGACGTCGTCACGACGATGCTCGACGAGTCGATGCCGCTCACCGTCGGCGAGTTCATCGAGTGGGGCAACCCGAAGATCGCCGAGCAGTACGCGTGGCTGCGCGCGTACAGCCCGTACGACAATCTCAGGCGCGGCGCGTATCCGGCGATGCTCGTCCGCACCGGCCTCAACGACACGCAGGTCGCGTACTGGGAGCCCGCGAAGTACGTCGCGCGGCTGCGCACGCTGAAGACCGACGATCGCCCGCTCGTCTTCAGGATCAACCTCGAAGTCGGCCACGGCGGCGCGTCGGGCCGCTTCGACCGCCTGCGCGAGATCGCCGAGGACGACGTCTTCGTCCTCGTCGAGCTCGGCGTCGCGTCCTGAGCGCCGCCGCGCCGTCGCCGCACGCGCGGCCGCGCGCGCTGCGCGCGATCGTCGCGCTGTTGCTCGCGAGCGTGCTTGCGCTCACGTGGGCGCAGCGGTTCGTGAGCGACGGGCCGTGGTGGCTGGAGCTGTCGCGCTACCTGCCGTTTCCGCTCCTCGTCGCGCCCGCGGTCGTCGCGCTGCTGCTCTCGCTCCGGCTCGGCTGGCGCTGGCTGCTCGCGGCGGCGGCGACGATCGTCGCGTTCGCGACGCTCGCGATGGGCCTGGTCTGGAACGCCGACGCGGGCGCCGATGCTGCGGTCGACGTCCGCTTCATGACCTACAACGTCAAGGCGCTGCTCGCGATCGAACGTCCCGGCGGCCTCGCGGCGCTCGCCGCCGAGATCGAACGGCACCGGCCCGATGTCCTCGTCATGCAGGACGCCGGCCCGCTGACGCGCGGACGCGGCGATCGCGATCACCCGGGTGCGATGTTCGGCTTGCCGGAAGTCGAACGCCACGGGCAGTACGTCATCGCGAGCCGCTGGCCGCTGCAGGGATGTGCGACGTCGACGGCGCGCGGCGACGGCGGCGAAGCGGTGCTCGACTTCGTGCGCTGCACGGTCGAGCGCCCGGGCGGCGCGTTCGAGATCGCCGACGTTCACCTCGAGTCGCCGCGCATCGGGCTCGTCGCTGCGCGCCAGGAGGGCCTCGACGGCATCGACCTGTGGCAGAGCAACCACGCCGGCCGCGTCGCGCAGGCGCGCGCGCTCGCGGCCGTGCTGCGCACGCGCGCCCATGCGCTCGTCGTCGGCGGCGACCTGAACTCGCCCGACGCGTCGGCGGCGATGCAGGCGCTGTTCGCGATCGGCCTGCGCGACGCCTTCGCGGCCGCGGGCCGCGGCTGGGGCTACACGTACGGACACCGGCTCAGGCCGCGCTTCTCGTTCCTGCGCATCGACCACGTCCTCGTCAGCGACGACGTCGTCGTCGTGCGCGCGTTCGTGGGCGGGAAGGACGCGTCCGACCACCGGCCGGTGATCGCCGATCTGCGCCTGCCGCAGCGCTGAGCGGCGCGCGATCGCGACGCTCGCTACGCCGGGGCCGTGCTGGCAGGCACTGGTGCGAGGCCGAGCAGCCGACGCGCCTCGGCCGCGGTCGCGGGCCTGCGGCCGAACTCCTCGCACAGCCGCGCCACCTGCGCGACGAGCGCGGCGTTCGACGGCGCGAGCGTCGCCTTGTCGAGGCGGACGTTGTCCTCGAGGCCGGTGCGGCAATGGCCGCCGAGCTCGAGCGACCAGCGCGCGAGCGTCAGCTGGTCCTTGCCGATGCCGGCGCCCGTCCACGTCGCTTCCGGCGAGAGGCGCTTCAGCGTCCTGACGTAGAACTCGAACACCTCGCGGTCGACCGGCATCGCGTTCTTCACGCCCATCACGAACTGCACGTGCAGGTGGCCGGGAATGCGGCCGTCCTTCTGCATCGCCGCGGCCTGGAAGATCATCGAGAGGTCGAACGCCTCGACCTCGGGCTTGATGCCGTAGCGCTTCATCTCGCTCGCGAGCCAGTCGACGAGCTCGGGCGCGTTGTCGTAGACGCGGGTCGGGAAGTTGACCGAGCCGGTCGCGAGCGACGCCATGTCGGGCTTCAGCGACAGCATGCCTCCGCGCTCGCGGCCGGCGCCCGAGCGGCCGCCGGTCGAGACCTGCGTGATCATCCCGGGAGCGTGCTTGCGGATGCCGTCGAGCACCTGCGCGAAGCGCTCGGGCGCCGAGCTCGGCGTGCCGTCATCGTTTCGCACGTGCAGGTGCACGAGCGTCGCGCCGGCCTCGAACGCGGCTTGCGTCGACTCGACCTGCTCGGCGACGCTGATCGGCACCGCCGGGTTGTCGGCCTTCTTCGGCAGCGAGCCGGTGATCGCGACCGAGATGATGCAGGGGGTGTTCGACGTCATGGGGCCTCCCGGGGAAGTGGATCGCGCTGCTCCTGCGATGCCAGTCGCGCCGGCGCGTTGAGCGCACCGTACGCGTCGTAGCCCGATCGCTGCACGATCTCGAAGAAGAAGCGCTCGGCGAACGGTTCGCTGTAGGCGTGGAAGTATTCGCCGCCCGCGGCGTCGCGGTCGTAGAGGATGCCGAGCCTGCGCATTCGCTCGACGACGCGTTCGTCGAGCGCGAAGCGCGCGATCAGGTCGTCGTAGTAGTTGCCGGAGACGGCGACGAAGCGGGCGCCGCGCTCGCGCAGCGCCTCCATCGTCGCGAAGATGTCGGCGCACGAGAGCGCGATGTGGTGGACCGCGGGCTTGCCGCCGAGCGTCGCGACCGTCCGCGCCGTGCGCGTGCGGGCGCTCCGCGAGACGTTGAGGACGATGCGCACGCGCCGGTCGGCGGTCTGCACGCTGCACGTGCGGACGAGCCCGAACGGGTCGGCGAGCTCGAGGCTTTCGCCGGCGTCGAGCGCGAGCACGCTGCGCGAGAACAGCACCCACGTGTCGAGCTGGTCGGTGGTCATGCCGAGTGCGATGTGGTCGACGCGGTCGAGGCCCGCGCCTTCGGTCGACGCCGTGTCTTCGGCGACGAAGTCGGCGGCGGCGAGGCCTTCGGGCCCGAGCGACTGCGGGACGAAGTGGACGAGCATGCCGCCCGGCGAGCGCATCGCGGGCAGGCGCAGCTCGCCGTTGCTCAGGGGGCTGTCGAAGCGCGCCGAGAGCAGCGCGGTCGCCCGCGTCACCGCCCGCCCTGCGTCGTCGGAGACGAGCCCGATCGCGCTGACGCACGCGCCCTGCTCGGCGAAGCGCTCGCGCGCATCCGACCCGGGCTCGGCGTTGACGACGAGCTGGATCGCGCCCTGCCGCCAGAGCGTGACGCGCTTCGAGCGATGGCGGCCGGCGCGCGAGAAGCCGAACCGGCCGAGCATCGTCTCGAGCGCCGCAGCGGCGTCGTCATCGACGCCGAACTCGACGAACGCGAAGCCGCCGAGCGCGGTCGGCGCCGGCGGATCCGCGAGCTCGATGCGGTCGACGATCCGCCGCTCCGCGGAGTCGCCGTGCTCGAGCCGCTTTCGCGACTCGCTCTCGAGCCAGAGGAGCGAGCGCATCGCGTCGAGCGCGGTGCGCCGGTTCGGCGTCTCGCGAAAGACGTCGTTGAAGATCTCGAGCGAGAGCGTGCCGCTGTAGCCGGTGCGCAGGACATGGATGAAGAAGCGGACGACGTCGAACTGGCCCTGGCCCGGGAAGTTGCGGTGATGCCGCGCCCACTGCAGCACGTCCATCGCGAGCAGCGGTGCGTCGGCCATCTGCACGAAGAAGATCCGCTCGCCGGGAATCGCTTCGATTCCGGCCGGATCGTCGCCGAGCGAGAGCGTGTGGAAGCTGTCGAGGATGACGCCGAGGTGCGGATGGTCGGCGCGCTCGACGATCCGCCACGCCTGCGCGTAGCGGTTGACGTGCCGGCCCCACGCGAGCGCCTCGTAGCCGATCCGCAGGTTGTGCCGCGCGGCGCGCTCGGCGAGCGCGTGCAACTGCGCAGCCGCGCGCTCCGGGTCGTCGAGCGCGTGCGGCGACGTGTTCGAGCAGACGAGCAGGAGCGGCGCGCCGAGCGTCTGCATGAGATCGAACTTGCGCTCGGCGCGATCGAGGCTCTTCGCGAAGAGCGCGTCGGGCATGCCCTCGAAGTCGCGAAACGGCTGGTAGAGGTCGATCCCGAGGCCGAGATCGGCGCAGATCGCGGCGAGCTCGCGCGCCGACGTCGTCGCGTGCACGAAGTCGTTCTCGAACAGCTCGATCGCGTCGAAGCGCGCGGCGGCGATCGCCTCGAGCTTCTGGCGGAGCGTCCCGCTGAGCGAGACGGTGGCGACGGCGCGGCGCATCGTGCTGAGGGCGGTCAGTAGCGGATCTGCGCGATCTCGCGGAGCTGCTCGGGCGTCGCGGTCGGAAAGCCGAAGAACTCGAGGTACGCCGGGATCATCTCGAACAGCATGTCGGTGCCCCGCTGGATCGCGCAGCCGCGCGCGCGTGCGGCGGCGAGCAGCGGCGTGATCTCGGTCGCCATCACGACCTCGCCGACGAACGCCTGCGGCGAGATCCGCTCGACGTCGAACGGCAGCGGGTCGCCGGCGCGCATGCCGAGCGGCGTCGCGTTGACGACGAGATCGAACCCGGCCGGGTCGCTCGACCCGGTGCGGACGACGAGCTTCGGGTAGTGCTCGACGAGACGGCCGCGCAACGCATCGGCGGTTTTGGCATCGCGGTCGTAGAGCATCAGCTCGGCGACTCCGGCGGCGGCGAGCGACGCCGCGATCGCCGAGCCGACGCCGCCGGCGCCGGAGACGATCGCGCGGATTCCCGCGACCTTGGTGCCCTTGCGCTCGACGCCGCGAACGAAGCCGGCGCCGTCGAACTGGTCGGCCCGCCACGTGCCGTCGTCCCGCAGCAGGAGCGCGTTGGCGGCGCCCGCGATCCGCGCCGTCGCCGATGCGTCGGCAACGAGCGCCATCGTCTGCACCTTGTGCGGCATCGTGACGAGCGCGCCGCGCACGTTGGTGGCGCGCGCGAGCGCGTCGAGCATGCGCGCGTAGTCGTCGCTGCGAACGCCGATCGGCACGACGACGGCGTCGACGCCGGCGCGCTCGAACCACGGGTTGTAGATCATCGGCGCCTTGAACGCCTCGGTCGGGTAGCCGAGGTGGGCGACGAGCTGGGTGCGGCCGCTGATCATGGCGGGACTCCTCGGGCACGGCGCATGCTTGAACCGCTCGATCGCGCCGCCGTTGCGGCGGCGCACTTGTTCACGCCGGACGCGCTCGTCCGACGCGGCGAAGCTGCCGATGACGAGGCGTCCCCTCCCGGAACGCCGCCATGTCCTTCGATCCCTATGACCTGCTGCCCGCGTTCACGTCGCTGGCGATGATCGCGCTCGTCGTCTGGAACGGCATCCACGCGACGCGCATCCTCGCCGCGATGCACGACGAGCGACCGCGCGGCCGCGACCGCTAGGCGCGACGCGCGCGACTTGCGCGCGACCCGCGTTGCGCCGGGCGTCGCTGCCACGGCGAGGCCTCAGGCGGCGATCGCCTGCGCGCGCAGACGCTCATACTCGCCGGCATCGATCGGCTGCGCGTCGGGCTTGCCGAGGTCGTTCATTGGCACGCGGAACGTCTCGCGCGCCGACCAGGCGGAGACCGCGGCGACGACCGTGATCGCGAACGCGAGCGAGCCGATCGTCATCGGGATGCCCGTCGAGCCGGGCGGCGCGACCGCGGCGAAGATTGCCGGCAGCATCGCCGTGATCGCGGTGCCGACGTTCTGCGAGATCGCCATCGCCGAGACACGCGTGCGGGTCGGGAAGAGCTCGGGGTAGAAGCTCGGGAAGACCGCGTTGTAGCCCTGGTAGACGATGCCCCACATCAGCAGCGACATCGCGATCGCGAGCGGCACGCTCCTGATGCTGATCGCGTACAGGTAGACGAACGCGAGCAGCCCGGAGGCGAGCGCGCCGACGATCATCGGCGGCCGCCTGCCGATGCGGTCGGAGAGATTGCCGACGATCGGGATGACGAGCACGGCGACGATGTTGCCGAGCACCGGGATCCAGAGGTAGACGTCCTTGGCGAAACCGATGCCGTAGCCGGCCTGCACCGCGAACGCGGCGCCGAAGATCGTCGTCACGACCGGGATCACGTTCATCAGCGACATGCAGACGACGCGCAGCATGTCGGGCCAGTTGTATTTGAACGCGTCGAGCACCGGCGAGCGCGGCACCTGCTGGCGCTGGCCTTCTTCGGCGAACGCCGGCGTCTCGTGCACCTCGCGGCGGATGATGTAGCCGGCGACGATGACGACGAAGCTGAGCAGGAACGGAATCCGCCAGCCCCAGCTGTTGAACTGGTCCTCGGGCATGTAGTGCGCGAGCGGCAAGAACACCGCGGCGGCGAGGATCTGCCCAGCCTGAACGCCCTGCAGCGTGAAGCTCGCGTAGAAGCCGCGGCGGCCGAACGGCGCGTGCTCGAGGATCATCGAGCTCGCCCCCGAGATCTCGCCGGCGACCGCGAAGCCCTGGATCAGGCGCAGCAGCACGAGCAGGCCCGGCGCCAGCAGGCCTACCGACCCGTAGGTCGGCAGGATCCCGACCGCCATGGTGGAAAGGCCCATCAAGAACATGCAAATCAGCAGCACGTTCTTGCGCCCGTGCGTGTCGCCGA
>JASLGD010000182.1 GCA_030150305.1 Caldimonas sp.
GTAGTCGGCGAGCGGCTGCGCCCATGCGTCCTTCTTCTTGAAGAGGATCCAGGGGTCCTGGCGGTCGTCGGGCTTCCTGATGCGCACGAGCTCCCAGAGGCCCGCGAGCTTTTCGCCGTGCAGGCGGAACACGAGCTTGCCCTTCGCGAGTCCGTCGCGCGGGTCGCCGACAGGCTCCCACGTGCCGCGGTCCCAGATGATCACCTCGCCCGCGCCGTACTGCCGGGGTGGGATCGTGCCCTCGAAGCCGCCGTAGGCGACCGGATGGTCCTCCGTGTGCACGGCCATGCGCTTCTCGGCGGGATCGAAGCACGGGCCCTTGGGCACGGCCCACGACACGAGCACGCCGTCGAGCTCGAGGCGGAAGTCGTAGTGCAGCCGCGTGGCGGCGTGCTTCTGGATCACGTACGACCAGCCTGGCGGCGACGGCTCGTGCGCCGGCCCGGGCTCCGGCGTGACGGCGAAGTCGCGCATGGCCCGGTAGCGGGCCAGGGCGGGCTCGGTCGATGGCTTGCGCGGCACCACGGCAATATAGGGCGATGACCCGAACCTCTCGCGCCGCGCGGAAGCCGGCCGGCCTCGACTTCGCCGTGCCCGCACCGGCGCTCGCGCGTGCGCTCATCGGTGCGACGTTGCGCGTCGACGGCGTCGGCGGCCGCATCGTCGAGACCGAGGCCTATGCGCGCGACGATCCCGCGTCGCACAGCCACGGCGGCCTCACCAAGCGCAACGCCGCGATGTTCGGCCGGCCCGGCGACGTGTACGTCTACCGCTCGTACGGCCTGCACTGGTGTCTGAACGTCGTCGCGGGCGCGCCGGGCGAAGGCTCCGCGGTGCTGATCCGCGCGCTCGAGCCGACGCATGGCATCGAGCGCATGCGCGAGCGACGGGGCCTCGACGACGAGCGCCTGCTCTGCGCGGGCCCGGGCCGGCTCGCGCAGGCGCTCGGCATCGACGGCTCGCACGACGGCCGCCGCGTGGACGCGCCGCCGTTCGATCTGCAGCCGTGCACGGCGCCGGTGCCGATCGCGACCGGCCCGCGCATCGGCATCACCAAGGCCATGGACCACCCGTGGCGCTACGGGCTCGCGCGCTCGCCGTATCTGAGCAGGCCGTTTCGCTGAGGCGGACCGGCGCCTCGCTTCGCCGTTGGAGGTCGAGCGCTACCAGCGGTTGCGCAGCTCGCGCAGCTTGAGAAACACGGTCTTCGCGTCGGGCCTCTCCGGCAGGTCGGGGAAGCGCTCTCGCAGCTTCGCGATCACGGTGGGACTCTGCAGCCGGAAGAACGTGTTGAAGCGCTTCTCCTCGCCGATGGTGGTCACCGCCGATGTCGCGGGATCGCGGCCTTCCTCGCGCGCCAGGCGTTCCTTCGCCGCGGGGTTGTCGGGCTCGCGATCGAGCGTGAAGCGCAGGTTGTTCTCGATGTAGTCGTGACCCGGGTAGACGCGCGTGTCGTCGGGCAGCGTGGCGAGCTGCTCGACGAAGGTCGCGAACAGCGTCGCCGGATCGCCGCCGTTGTGGCAGTTGCCCGCACCCGCGTTGAACAGCGTGTCGCCCGAGAAGATCGCGTTGGTGCCGCCGTGCGCGCGCAGGCACACGTGGCACATCGTATGGCCCGGCGTGTCGAGGCACTCGAGCTCGACGGTGCGCCCGACCTTGATCACGTCGCCCGCCCCGACCCCGCGATCGACGTGCGCGATGCGGCCCGCCGCGCGCGCATGCGCGATGACCTTCGCCCCGGTCGCGGCCACGACCTGTTCGTTGCCGCCGGTGTGGTCGAGGTGCTCGTGCGTGTTCAGGATCTGCGTGATGCGCCAGCCGTTCGCCTTCGCCTTCGCGAGGCATTTCCCGTGGTCGAGCGGATCGATGGCGAGCGCGTCGCCGGTCTCGGCGCAGGCGATCAGGTAGTTGAAGTTGCGATAGGCGTTGCCCGTCCAGATGCGTTCGACGATCACGGGTGGAGTCTCCGGTGGTTCTTCAGCCGCGCTGCGCGCGGTCCTTCGCGTTCTGCGCCTCGATGCGCTCGCGCGCGGCCTGCCAGTCGGCATCGGACCACGAGCGCAGCTCGTAGAAGTTGCCGCCGGTGGCGAGCGCATTGCCGCCGTCCATCATGATGCATTGCCCCGTGAGCCAGTCGCACCGCCCCGGCGACATCAGGAAGGCGGCGAGGTTTTGCAGCTCCTCCATGCGGCCGGTGCGCGCCATCGGGTTGTGCGCCTTGCTGCGCGCGCCCGGCTCCTCGCCGGGGCTGAGGCGCTTGCTCATGCCCTCGGTCGGGATCTCGCCCGGGCCCACGGCGTTGAGCCGGATGCCGTGGCGCGCCCATTCGGTGGCGAGCGACTTCGTCATCACCGCGATGCCGGCCTTGCTCATGGCCGACGGCACGACGTAGGGCGAGCCGTTGTCGACCCACGTGACGATGATGCTCATGACGTTGCGGTACGGCTGCGCCGGCTGCCACGCACCCGACTTCGCCTCCGCGACCCAGCGCTTGCCGACTGCCTGCGTGACGTAGAACGTGCCGTGGAACACGATGTTCGCGATCGCGTCGAAGCCGCGCGGCGAGAGGCTCTCGGTCGGCGCGATGAAGTTGCCGGCCGCGTTGTTCACGAGGCCGGTGAGCGCGCCCGACGACCAGATCGCCTCGACCATCTCCTCGACGGCCTGCGCATGGCGGATGTCGACCGCATAGGCGTGGATGCGGCGCTCGGGGAAACGCTCGCGCCACGCCGCGGCGGTGGCGTCGACCACCGACTGGCGGCGGCCGCAGATCGCGACGTCGGCGCCGAGCGCGAGGAACCGTTCGGCCATCGCCTGGCCGAGCCCGCTGCCTCCGCCCGTGACGAGGATGCGCTGGCCGGCCAGCAGGTCGTTCGCGTACATCGTCGGTCCTCCCCGGTGCGAGTGTTTTCGGAGCGGCCAGCATACGCCGCACCGACACGTCGCACGTTCGCGCGCGATCTGCGG
>JASLGD010000194.1 GCA_030150305.1 Caldimonas sp.
GCGCAATCGGCGGCGCTCCTGTCACAAATTCCGCTCGGCAGGCTCGGCCAGCCGGCAGAGATCGCGCACGCGGTCGCGTTCCTCGCATCCCCGGAAGCGTCCTACATCACGGGCACGGAATTGCACGTCAACGGCGGCATGCTGATGACCTGACGCGCCACCCTGACGCGCCCGTGGCGAGCGACGCCACACCTTAGAATGCCCCGTTACTTTTTCACACTCCCGGAGGAGTCATGAGCGACATCGAAGCACGAGTCAAGAAGATCATCGCCGAGCAGCTCGGAGTTCCCGAATCCGACGTGACGAACGAGAAGGCGTTCGTCGCCGACCTCGGCGCCGATTCGCTCGACACGGTCGAACTCGTGATGGCGCTCGAGGACGAGTTCGGGATCGAGATCCCGGACGAGGAAGCAGAGAAGATCACCACCGTGCAGCTCGCGATCGACTACGCGTCGAAGCACCAGAAGGCGGCCTGAAGAGGCCGCTCGACTCCTCGATGAATCCGCGTCGCGTCGTCGTCACCGGGCTCGGCCTCATCAGCCCGGTCGGCAACAGCGTCGACGAGGGCTGGAAGAACCTGCTCGCCGGCAAGAGCGGCATCGCGAACATCACGAAGTTCGACGCCTCCGCCTACGCATGCCGCTTCGCCGGCGAGGTCAAGGGCTTCCAGGTCGAGGACTACTTTCCGGCCAAGGACGCGCGTCACATGGACGCGTTCATCCACTACGGCCTCGCGGCGTCGATCCAGGCGATCCGCGACTCGGGCATCCCGACCAACGAGCAGCTCGGCGCCGAAGAGGCCGAGCGCATCGGCTGCCTGATCGGCTCCGGCATCGGCGGCCTGCCGCTGATCGAGGACACCAAGGCCGAGCTCGAGAAGCGCGGCCCGCGCCGCATCACGCCGTTCTTCGTGCCGGCGTCGATCATCAACATGATCTCGGGCCACGTCTCGATCATGTTCGGCTTCCAGGGCCCGAACCTGGCGATCGTCACCGCGTGCACGACCGGGCTGCACTCGATCGGCGTCGCCGGCCGCATGGTTCGTGACGGCGACGCCGACGTGATGATCGCCGGCGGGTCGGAGGCGACCGTCTCGCCGCTCGGCGTCGGCGGCTTCGCCGCCGCGCGCGCTCTCTCGACCCGCAACGACGACCCCGCGACGGCATCGCGGCCATGGGACAAGGACCGCGACGGCTTCGTCCTCGGCGAAGGCGCCGGCGTGCTGGTGCTCGAGGAGCTCGAGCACGCGAAGCGGCGCGGCGCCAAGATCTACGCCGAGCTCGTCGGCTTCGGCATGGGTGCCGACGCCTTCCACATGACCGCGCCGAACGTCGACGGGCCGAAGCGCTCGATGCAGGCGGCGCTGCGCTCGGCGGCGCTCAACGCCGACCAGGTGCAGTACCTCAACGCGCACGGCACCTCGACTCCGCTCGGCGACGTCAACGAGACCAACGCGATCAAGCACGCGTTCGGCGATCACGCGAAGAAGCTCGTCGTCAGCTCGACCAAGTCGATGACCGGCCACCTGCTCGGCGGCGCCGGCGGCATCGAGTCGGTCTTCACCGTGCTCGCGCTGCGCGACCAGGTCGCGCCGCCGACGATCAACATCTTCCACCAGGATCCCGAGTGCGATCTCGACTACTGCGCCAACGCGGCGCGGGAGATGAAGATCGAGTACGCCGTCAAGAACAACTTCGGCTTCGGCGGCACCAACGGCACGCTCGTCTTCAAGCGCGCGAGCTTGTAGACCTCGCCTCGGCGTTCGCCATGCGCGAGTCCCCGCCCTTCGAGGTGCGCCTGCACCGTTTCGACGTCTGGCGCGCCGCGATCGTCCTCGTCGCGCTCGCTGCGGTCGCGGCCGCGACGGCGTGGGGCTGGACGGTCGCCACCGCAGGCGAGGGCGTCGCCTGGGTGCTCGCAGTCGCGGCGCTGCTGGTCGTCGCGACGATCGTGGCGGCGCTGTCGCTGGCGCGCGTGCGGCGCGGCGTGCTCGCGTGCAGCGATGCCGGCTGGAGCTTCGCGCCCGAGTCGGGCAGCGCCGTCGCCGGCGCGCTGACGGTCGCGCTCGACTGCGGCTCGTTCTTCCTCGTGCGCATCGATTCCGGGCGCGAGCGCGTCTGGCTGCCGGTGCAGCGGCGCGGCCTCGAGCACGAGTGGCATGCGCTGCGCTGCGCGCTCTACGCGTCGCCGCGAGCCGTGGCGGCATCGCCGCGCACGGCCCCGCCTTCGCGATGAGCGCCGCCGACGCCGACGCCGTGCTCGTCGAGCGCGCGAAGTCGGGCGACCGCACCGCGTTCGAGATGCTCGTCGTCAAGTACCAGCGGCGGATCGAACGCCTGATCGGTCGGATGGTCCGCGACGTCGACCTCGTCCCCGACATCGCGCAGGAGACGTTCATCCGCGCCTACCGGGCGCTGCCGCAATTCCGCGGCGAAAGCGCGTTCTATACGTGGCTGTACCGGATCGCCGTCAACACCGCCAAGAAGACGCTGATGGAGATGAAGCGCGACCCGATCGTCACCGAGGCGGCCCGGCTCGGGCGCGACGAGGACGACGACGCGCCGCGGACCGACAGCGAGCCGAGCGACGCCGCCACTCCGGACGCGGTCCTGGCGAGCAAGCAAATCGCGGCGGCGGTGAACTTTGCGGTCGAAGCGCTGTCGGAAGAGTTGCGGCAGGCGATCACGCTGCGCGAGATCGAGGGCCTCAGCTACGAGGAAATCGCCGCGCTGATGAATTGCCCGATCGGCACGGTGCGGTCGCGCATCTTCCGCGCCCGCGAAGCGATCGCTGCGCGGCTGCGCCCGTTGCTCGACACGCGCGAGGGCGACCGGTGGTGAGCTCTGGGCGAGGCTTGGTGTGAGAATGGAAGGCTGGGCGAATCGCTGCCGAAGGATGCGATTTGCGGAGTGTTGCAATGGCAATTGGACCCTTTGACGAAGCGGCAAGAGAGCGGCTGTCGGCGCTCGCCGACGGCGAGGTCGACGGCATCGAGCCCGCCGCCGCGTGCGCGCGGTGGGCCGCCGATGGCGCGGCGCGCCGCGACTGGCACGCCTGGCACCTGATCGGCGACGTCCTGCGCTCAGAAGACCTCGCTTCCGATCCCGCCCGCGACCGGCAGCTGTGTGCCGCGATCCGGGCGCGGCTGCAGGACGAGCCGGTCGTTCTCGCGCCCATGCGCGACGCTGCTCGAGTTCGAGGTCGCTGGGCCGTCGGCGGCGCGGTCGCGGCGGGCCTGGCGCTCGTCGTCGGCACGTTCACGCTGCTTCACCCGTCCGACCAACCCGCGCCGCTGGTGGCCGAAGCCGACCGCGCAGCGGTCGCGCCGGTGGTCGTTCCCACCGCTCCGGGCGGCCAGGCGCCAGGGGTCGAAGACGCGGTCGTCACCAACGCGCAGACCATCCGCGACGCCCAGCTCGACCGCTACCTGGCGGCACACAAGCAGTTCGCCGGCACGTCAGCGCTCGGGGTGCCGTCGGCGTTCCTGCGCAGCGCGACCTTCGACACGGCGTCTCGCTGAGCGCGACGCTCGTGGTCCTGCGCGCGCTCGCAGCTCTCAGTCTCGCCACGGCGACGCTGGCGCACGCCGCGCCGGCGTGCGGGCAGCCGGCGATGCCGGCCTCGGCACCGCAGAGCGACGTCCGCAGCTGGCTGCTGCGCATCCACGACGCCGCCGGCCGGCGCAACTTCCAGGGCACCTTCGTCGTCAGCGGCGGCGGCAGCGTCGCGAGCGCGCGGATCTCGCACTATTGCGAAGGCCCGAACCAGTACGAGCGCATCGAGTCGCTCGACGGCAAGCAGCGCAAGGTCTACCGCCACAACGACGTCGTCCACACCGTCTGGCCGGCGAGCCATGTCGCCATGATCGAGCAGCGCGGAATGCTGAGCTCGTTCCCGGCGCTGCTGCAAGCCGGCGACGACGGCATCGGCGAGTGGTACGACGTGCACGCGGAAGGCAGCGAACGCGTCGCCGGCCACGATGCCGACGTCCTTGCCGTGCGCGCCAAGGACCCGCTGCGCTACGGCTACCGGCTGTGGGCCGACCACGCGTCCGGGCTCCTGCTGCGCGCCGAGGTGGTGGGCGAGAAGGGCGACGTGCTCGAGACGTCGGCGTTTTCCGAGGTTGCGATCGGCGTGCGGCCGCAGCCCGAAGCCGTCATCCAGGCAATGCGCAAGCTCGACGGCTATCGCGTCGTCCGGCCGCTGCTGACGCCGACCCGGCTCGAGTCCGAGGGCTGGACGATGGGTCAGGTCGCTCCGGGCTTTCGCCAGGTGAGCTGCGTGAGCCGCCAGATCGACCCGCCGAACGAAGCGAGCAACGCTCCGGCGTCTCCGCCGGTCTTGCAGAGCATCTACTCCGACGGCCTGACCTACGTCTCGGTCTTCATCGAGCCGTTTCGTCCCGAGCGGCACACGCGGCCGCTGCTGGCCGCGCTGGGCGCGACGTCGACGCTCGCGCAGCGGCGCGGCGAATGGTGGGTCACCGTCGTCGGCGACACCCCGCCGGCGACGCTCAAGCTGTTCGCCGCCGCGCTCGAGCGCAGAAAGCCGTAGGCTCTCGCTTTCGGCGCCTCGCCCGTCGCATCCCGAGTCCTGCCATGTCGTTGACGACCTCGTCCCTCCCGCGCTCGCTCGCGCAGCGCCTGGCGCACGCAGTGCTCGCGCTTTCGCTGTGCGCGTTCGCATCCGTTGCGCCGGCGGCGGGCAACGTCGCGGGGCTGCCCGACTTCACCGAGCTCGTCGAGAAGGTCGGTCCGGCGGTCGTCAACATCCGCACCGTCGAGCGCGGCCGACAGGCGCGCGGCGGATCAGGCGATCCCGACGACGACATGGCCGAGTTGCTGCGCAGGTTCTTCGGCCAGCCCCCCGGCCAGCAGCGCCCGTTGCCGCGCCAGGTCCCCGACGAGCCGCAGCAGCGCGGCCTGGCTTCCGGATTCATCCTCACCGCGGACGGCTACGTGCTGACCAACGCGCACGTCATCGACGGCGCCGAGGAGGTGACGGTCACGCTCGTCGACAAGCGCGAGTTCAAGGCGCGAACGATCGGCGTCGACAAGCGCTCGGACGTCGCGCTCGTCAAGATCGAGGGCACCGGCTTGCCGACGGTGCGGATCGGCGACGTCTCCAAGCTCAAGGTCGGCGAGTGGGTGATCGCGATCGGCTCGCCGTTCGGCCTCGAGAGCACGGTCACCGCCGGCATCGTCAGCGCGAAGTCGCGCGACACGGGCGACTTGCTGCCGCTGATCCAGACCGACGTCGCGATCAATCCCGGCAACTCGGGCGGCCCGCTCATCAACATGCGCGGCGAGGTCGTAGGCATCAACTCGCAGATCTACAGCCGCTCGGGCGGCTACATGGGGATCTCGTTCGCGATTCCGATCGACGAGGCGACGCGCGTCTACGACCAGCTGCGAGCGACCGGGCGCGTGATTCGCGGCCGCATCGGCGTCGTCATCGACCCGGTGACGCGCGAGGTCGCCGAGGCGATCGGGCTCGGCAAGCCGGTCGGCGCGCTCGTCCGCTCGGTCGAGACCGGCGGTCCCGCGGAGAAGGGTGGCGTCGAGCCGGGCGACATCATCACGCGGGTCGACACCCGCTCGGTCGACAGCTCGGTCGAGCTGCCGCGGATCATCGGCAACATCAAGCCGGGCACCAAGGCGACCCTGCAGGTGTTCCGGCGCGGCAGCACGCGGGAGTTCCCGGTCACGGTCGCCGAGTTCGACGCTGACCGCGTCGTTGCACGCGCCGCTCCCGACACGCCGGCGAAGCCGAGCCCGGTGACGACGAGCATCGGCCTGGCCGTTTCCGACCTGACCGACGCCCAGAAGCGTGACGGAAAGACCAAGACCGGCGTTCGCGTCGACTCGGCCGACGGCGCGGCAGCGCGGGCGGGGATCCGGGAGAACGACATCATCCTGAGCCTCGACAACGTCGAGGTGACCGGAGCCAAGCAGTTCGAGGGCCTTCTCGCCAAGCTCGACCAGTCCAAGCCGGTGACGCTCCTCGTCCGCCAGGGCGACGTCGCTCGGTTCGTGATCGTGCGTCCGAACCGCTGAATCCGAGTGTGTGCGCCTGCCAACCTTGCGGCTCCGAGCGCCGGTTCGGAAGGTCTCTAATTAGGTGCCGCGCAGCCGCGGCCGACGCCCGTCTCGGCTGACGGGAGGAACCCGAATTTGCCCCCAGGACGTCCACAAGGCTTTGTGGATTTTCTGTGGACAAAAATCATGTTGGAGCGCTGCAACGCAGAGAAATCGAGGGGCCGCGGGGCTTTTCGGAAGGGGCTTTTGAATACAATGAAGTCCCAACAAGCAGTTGCCATACGTTTTGTTGGAAGGCGCGTCATCTCTTCGACGTGCCTTTTTTTTGTCTCCGTTGAGCGTCGCACTCGTGCTGCAACGGACGTGATTCCGGATGCAACGCGGCGCGCACGCGCTGCCGCGTCGTCGCCGGTCGAGCGCGTCCTCCCGCCATGGATCAGATCCGCAATTTTTCGATCATCGCCCACATCGACCACGGCAAGTCGACCCTCGCCGACCGCTTGATCCAGCGCTGCGGCGGGCTGTCCGATCGCGAGATGGAGGCGCAGGTGCTCGATTCGATGGAGATCGAGCGCGAGCGCGGCATCACCATCAAGGCGCAGACGGCGGCGCTCGAGTACACAGCGCGCGACGGCCGCGTCTACCAGCTCAACCTGATCGACACGCCGGGGCACGTCGACTTCTCGTACGAGGTCAGGCGGTCGTTGTCGGCGTGCGAGGGCGCGCTGCTCGTCGTCGACGCCAGCCAGGGCGTCGAGGCGCAGACGGTCGCGAACTGCTACACCGCGCTCGACCTCGGCGTCGAGGTCGTGCCCGTGCTGAACAAGATGGACCTGCCGCAGGCCGATCCCGACCGCGCGCGCGCGGAGATCGAGGACGTGATCGGCATCGACGCCGACGACGCGATCCCGTGCAGCGCGAAGACCGGCGAGGGCATCGACGACGTCCTCGAGGCGATCGTCCACCGCATGCCGGCGCCGCGCGGCCGCCCCGAAGCGCCGCTGCGGGCGATGATCATCGACTCCTGGTTCGACAACTACGTCGGCGTCGTCATGCTCGTGCGCGTCGTCGACGGCGAGCTCGTCCGTGGCGAGCGCATCCGCATGATGGCGACCGACGCGGTCTACAGCGCCGACCAGCTCGGCGTCTTCACGCCGAAGTCGGTCGCGCGCGAGCGGCTGGCCGCGGGCGAGGTGGGCTTCCTGATCGCCGGCGTCAAGGAGCTGCAGGCAGCGCGCGTCGGCGACACGATCACCGCCGAGAAGAAGACGCAGAACAACGCCGGCGTCGCGAGCGAGCCGCTGCCCGGCTTCAAGGAGATCCAGCCGCAGGTCTTCGCCGGGCTCTATCCGACCGAGGCGAGCGAGTACGACCAGCTTCGCGACGCGCTCGAGAAGCTCAAGCTCAACGACTCGTCGCTGCGCTACGAGCCAGAAGTGAGCCAGGCGCTCGGCTTCGGCTTTCGCTGCGGCTTCCTCGGCCTCTTGCACATGGAGATCGTCCAGGAGAGGCTCGAGCGCGAGTTCGACCAGGACCTGATCACGACCGCGCCCTCGGTCGTCTACGAGGTCCAGCTCAACGACGGCGAGGTCCTCAAGGTCGAGAACCCGTCGCGGATGCCCGACCTCGGCCGGATCGCCGAGATCCGCGAGCCGATCGTGACCGTGCGCCTCTACATGCCGCAGGAGTACGTCGGCCCGGTGATGACGCTCGCCAACCAGAAGCGCGGCATCCAGCTGAACATGGCGTACCACGGCCGCCAGG
>JASLGD010000343.1 GCA_030150305.1 Caldimonas sp.
CGCCACCCGTGAAGGTCAGCGTGTCGCTGCCAGCATTGGTGGCTGTGTAGTCAACGCTTCCACTGCCCTGCGCATCGGTGGTGATCGAGCTCGCGGACAAGCCGTTGTTCAGTGAACTTGCGACCGTCACCGTCAATCCGCTGATCGGAGCGCCCTTCGAGTCGATCGCCTTCACCGATGTGGTCACGGTCTTCCCGAGACTGACGCTCGTCGGACCGGTGTAGGAGAGGACCGTGCCCGTGACAGGCAATACCAGCGTACCGAGCGCAGTTCCCGACTTGACGTTCACCGTCACGTTTCGATTGCTTCTGTTTGCGCCGGCGCTCAGGACAGCGGTCGCGACGCCTGCCGAGTCCGTCTTCGTGGCTGCGCTCGTCAGCGTGCCCGAATCCGTCGAGAACGATACCGGCACCCCGGGAAGGCTCACGTTGCCGGAGTCTTTGACGATTGCGGTGATCGTGACCTGGTCGCCGGCGGTCCCAAGCTGAACGCTGCTGGCAAGGACGTCGATCGCCGCAGCCGGGCTCGAACTGGAACTCGGGGAGCTGGCGGCACCTCCGAAGAGCGGCGTCCCCGCGTTGCCGCCGCCGCACGCGGCAACGATCGCCGCCACGTAGAACGCGGCGATGAGGGTCAACAGTTTTTTCATGCGGTGCTCGTCTGCAGTCTCAGTATCGGGAGGGCTCAGCGGGCCGCCGTGCGCTCGGTGACGACCTTGGGCGTCAGGAAGATGAGAAGCTCGGTCTTCGCCGACGACGTCGTTCGCGTCTTGAACAGGTTGCCGAGATAGGGAACGTCGCCGAGCCAAGGCACCTTGGTGACGTCCTCGCGTTCCTGCTGCTCGAAGATGCCGCCGATCACGACCGTGCCGCCGTTCTCGACGAGCACCTGCGTCTTGACGTGCTTGGTGTTGATCGCGAAGCCGGCGGTGGTCGCCCGGCCGACGCTGTCCTTGGTGATGTCGACATCGAGGATGACGTTGCCCTCGGGCGTGATCTGCGGCGTCACCTCGAGCTTGAGGTTGGCCTTGCGGAACTGCAGCGACGTCGCGCCGCTCGACGTCGCGACCTGGTACGGCAGCTCCTCGCCCTGCTCGATCAGCGCCTTCTGCTGGTCGGCGGTGATGACGCGCGGGCTCGAGACGACCTTGCCCTTGCCGTCGGCCTCGAGGGCAGAGATCTCGAGGTTGAGGAAGCGGTTGGCGGTCGAATTGAAGAGCGACAGCGCGAACGTCGCGGGGTTGAAGCCGTTCGCTCCGGTGGCCGGAAGGTTGACGAACTGGCTGTCGGCGAACGTCGCGGTCCCCGTGGGCGTCTGCAGCGTCTGCGAGCCGACGGCGTTCATGTTGCCGCCGATCGAAACGTAGTTGTTGCCGCCCAGCGAATAGCCTGGAATGCCGCCCTGCTGCGCGCGCAGGTCGGTCGCACCGAGCCGGACGCCGAGCGAGCGGCCGAATTCCTCGTCGGCGATGACCAGCCGCGACTCGATCAGGACCTGCCGTACCGGAATGTCGATCTTGGCGATCAGCGCTTGCACTTCCTCGAGCTTCGACGGAATGTCGGTCACGAAGAGCTGGTTCGTGCGCGTCTCGAAGACCACCGCGCCGCGCTGCGACAAGATGCGGGTGGCGGTGCCGGAGCCCGAGCCGCCGCTTCCGGTCGAGCTGCCCGTGATCCCGTTCGCGATGTCCTGCACCTTCGCGTAGTTCAGCTGGAACGCCTGCGTGCGCAGCGGCTCGAGCTCGGCGATCTGCTTCTTCGCCTCGAGCTCGATCTTCTCCTTGGCGTTGAGCTCGTCCTTCGGTGCGATCAGGATGACATTGCCCGACTTGCGCAAGCCGAGGTTCTTCGCCTGCAGGATGATGTCGAGCGCCTGGTCCCAGGGAACGTCCTTCAGTCGCAGCGTGACGTTGCCGGTCACCGTGTCGCTCGTGACGACGTTGAAGTTGGTGAAGTCGGCGATGACCTGCAGCAGCGCGCGGACCTCGATGTTCTGGAAGTTGAGCGAGAGCTTCTCGCCCGCGTAGCCGGCGCCCTGGACGAGCTTGTTCGGGTCGACCTTCTGCGCGCGCACCTCGAGGACGAACTGGTTGTCGCTCTGGTAGGCGCTGTGCTCCCAGGCACCGCGCGGCTCGACGAGCATGCGCACGCGGTCGCCCGCCTGCGTCGTCGTGATGCTCTGCACCGGCGTGCCGAAGTCGGTCACGTCGAGGCGGCGGCGCAGGTTGTCGGGCAGGCTCGAGCGGAGGAACTCGACGACGAGGCTCTGGCCCTGCTGGCGGATGTCGACGCCGACCTGGTTGTTCGGCAGCTCGACGATCACGCGACCGGCGCCATCCGAGCCGCGACGGAAGTCGATGTCGCGCAGCGACAGCTGGGTGCGGTTCAGGCTCTCGGCGAACCGCGTCGTCTGGCCGCCCGAGCTCGCGAGCGTCGCCGGCGTCGTGTTGTCGAGCGAGACGATGAGGACCTTGCCGTCGATCTGGGCGCGATAGCCGGCCGGCGCCTTCAGGTTGAGGACGAGGCGCGTGCGCTCACCCGATTGCGCGATGTTGACCGAGCGCAGGTTGCCCTGGTTGATGTCGACCGACGACTTGCCGAGCCCGTTCGTGACGCCGGGCAGGTCGATCGCGATCCGCGGCGGCGCCTGCACGGTGAAGCCGGCCGGGATCGCCGCGAGCGGCTCGGTCATCTCGATGCGGATGACCTCGGAGCCGGCCTGCTGCGAGCTGTTGATCGACTGGATGGCGTTGTTCTGCGCGAACGCAGGGACTGCCGATCCCGCCAGGACGGCAAGTGCCAAGAATCGCGAGCGCCAGCTGGTCATTGGTTTCTCCCAAATCCTCGTCATCGCGCCTTCTCCTGCAGCTGGAGGGCGCTGCTGCGCTCGATCCACTCGCCGGCGGCGTCCTGCACGATCTCGCGGTAGGACACGTCGGTCTCGGAGATCTTGGTGATCTTTCCGTAGTTCTGGCCGAGGTAGTCGCCCGTCTTGACCTGATACAGCAGGTTGTCGACCTTGAGCAGCGCGTATTGGCGGCCGTTCCTCATCACGCTGCCGACCATCATCATGCTGTCCACCGGGTACGCCTCGAGCGGTTCCTCGCGACGGTTGATCTCGGCCGCGAGCAGGGAATTCGGCTGCCGCGCTTCCTGCTTGAGGGCGACGGTCAGCTTTTGTGTGCTGAACGGCTCGACGGCTCCCAGCGCCGCATAGGGCTGCGGGATGAACTTCTTCGGCGGCGAGAGCGGCTCGACATTCGGCTTGACCTCGCGCTTCTGCTGCTCCATCCACTGCAGCAGCTCGTCCTGGTCGCCGGCGCAGCCGGCGAGCAAGGCAGCGCAGCCGACGACGAGCGCTGCCGCGCGGCAGCGCGCCGACATCCCGTGTCTCATGGCTTGGCCCCCGGCTTCGCCTTGACGGCCGACTTCCTGACTTCCTCGATCTCGGAGGGATCGAGATAACGGTAGGTGCGCGCGGTTGCTTCCATCGCGAGCACGCCGTTCAGCTCCTTCGCGGACACGAGGCTCACGTTGTGCAGGGTGACGATGCGCGAGAGGTTGGCGATGTCCGCCGCGAACGAGCCGATGTCGTGGTAGCGGCCCGAGACGCGGATCGAGATCGGCAGCTCGGCGTAGTAGTCCTTGATGACGACCTGGCCCGGCCGGAACAGCTCGAATTGGAGGCCGCGGCCGAGGCCCGCCTGGTTGATGTCGGAGAGCAGCGCGTCCATCTCGGCCTTGCCGGGGAGCTGCTTCTCGAGCTGCGTCACGTACTCCTCGACCTGGAGCTTTTGCTTGCGCAGCTCGCCGAGGTTCACCGCTTGGGCGAGCTTGTTGCGGTAGTCGCTCTTGAGCGCCGGCTCCTTGTTGCGCTCGCTGTCGAGCGAATCGTGCTCCGACGACAGGACGAAGAACCAGCCCGCGACGACGACGAGGAACGTCATCGCGAGGAACGTCAGCGCCTTCGGCAGCAGCGGCCACTGGCCGGGCTCGTTCGGATTGAGGCCGCGGAACTGCGACGCCGCGCCCTCGAACACCGAGTTGAGATCGACGTTGACGGTTTTGCTCTTGGTGGCCATGGCGGGTCAGGCCTTCTTGGCGACGACGGCCGCGGACGCCGGCGCGCTCGCCGCGGCGGGGATCGCGACCGCAGCACTGGCCGCCGGCGAGGGGGGTGCATCCTGCGGACGCTTGATCGTCAGGCGGACGGAGAAATCGAACAGGCGCTTCTGCTCCTTGTTCGCGGCCTGGACCGTCGCCGCCTTGCTTTCGATCAGCTCGGGCTTGACGAGCCACTCGGAGTTGTAGGCGGTGTTGCGCAGCAGCTCCGACACGCGCTCCTGCGTCTGCGCGATGCCGGCGACGTTGAGGAGCTGGCCTTCCTGCTTGACGGAAGTGATGTAGATGCCTTCGGGGACCTGCTTGACGAGCTCGTTGAGCACGTGGACCGGAACGTTGCGGTCGATCTGCAGGTCCTCGACCGCCTTCTGGCGCGCCTTCAGCGATGCGATCTCGGCCTTCAGGCTGGCGATGTCCTTGATCTGGATGTCGAGCTTGGCGATCTCCCGTTGCAGGAAGTCGTTTCGCTGCTGCTGGCCCGAGATGAGCTGCTGGACGACGAGGTACCAGACCCCGATCACGGCGATGCCGATGCAGGCAGCGACCCCCAGTCCCGCGAAGAAGGCGATCTTCTTGCGCTTGCGCCGCTCCTCCCGGTGGGGGAGCAGGTTGATCATGATCGTCACTGCACGAACCTCCGCATCGCCAGGCCGCATGCGGTGAGGTACGACGACGCTTCACGGCGCAGCTTGGCCTCGCGAACCGCGGAACCGAGCTTCATGTTCTCGAACGGATTGACGACCATCGACGCGAAGCCGGTCAGCTCCGTGACGCGGTCCTTCAGGCCGGGCAGCGTCGCGGTGCCGCCGGCGAGCATCACGTAGTGCACCTTGTGGTGCGGCGTGCTGGTGAAGAAGTACTGCAGCGCGCGGCCGATCTCCTGCGACAGGCTGTCGACGAAAGGCGCCAGCAGCGTGGTGTCGTAGTCCTCGGGCAGGTCGCCGGCGAGCTTCTTCTGCTCGGCCTCCTCGAACGAGAAGCCGTACTGGCGCGAGATGAGCTGGGTGAGCTGCGAGCCGCCGAACGCCTGGTCGCGGTCGTAGAGCATCTCGTCGTCGCGCAGCACCTTGAGGCTCGTCGTGTCGGCGCCGATCTCGAACAGCGCGACGAGCGCGTCCTTGCCTTCATTCGGCAGGCTGCCGATGACGCGGCTCATCGCCAGCCGCGACGCGTGCGATTCGATGTCGAGGACGGCGGGCTTCAGCCCGGCGGCTTCGGCGAGACCCTGGCGGTCCTGGACGCGGTCCTTGCGCGACGCCGCGATCAGCACCTCGACGTCGCCGATCGACGTCGGGCTGGGCCCGATGACGCAGAAGTCGAGGCTCACCTCGTCGAGCGAGAACGGGATGTACTGGTTGGCCTCGGTCTCGACCTGCAGCTCGAGCTCCTCCTCGCGAAGCCCGGCGGGAAGCATGATCTTCTTCGTGATCACGGCCGACTGCGGCATCGCCATCACGACCTGGCGCGTGCGCGTGCCGCTCTTCGTGACGAGCCGCTTGACGGCCTCGGCGACCTCGTCGAACTTCTCGATCTGGCCGTCCGAGATCCAGCCCTTCTCGAAGCTCTCCGAGCCGAATCGCTCGAGGATGAATTCGCCGCTTCCGCTCTGGCCGAGCTCGACGAGCTTGACGCTGGAAGAGCTGATGTCGAGTCCGATCATCGGTGGGTGCTTGCGCCCCAACAACGTGTCGAGAAAGCTCACGGGACCCCTTTTCCAGCGTCGCGAAAACAGCGCGCTGGAGTGTTAATAAGTTACTTCGATGCTAGCAGTAAAGCCTTTGATTCCCCAAGGAAAAGCCAGGGCTGCTAAGGCAGCCTCGTTGCAAATCTCACACGGCGCGGCTCGGCGAGTTGCGTCCATCTGCAACGCGTTTTTTGGGGTGTCGATTCCGTCACTGATCGACCCTGCGGCGAGTGTCGTCAACCGTGCCGCGGGGGTCGCTTTCTATAATGCAACCGCTCTGACTGGACACGTGTGACAGATTCCGAATCGAACGGCGCCCGCCCGCCTCGGCCGCGCCGGCAAGCGCAGAGCGCCCTGCCCGGTTGGCTTCGCGTGATCGTCAGGATCATCCTGACGCTGCTCGGCCTTGTCGCGTCCGCTGCCGTCGCCGTCGTGCTGCTGGCGGGCATCGCGCTCGCCGTGTCGTATCCCAACCTGCCCGAGATCGACAGCCTCACCGACTACCGGCCGAAGCTGCCGATGCGCGTCTTCTCCGCCGACGGCGTCCTGCTCGGGGAGTTCGGCGAGGAGCGCCGCAACTTCGTTCCGATCCAGCAGATTCCGAAGGTCATGCAGGACGCCGTCCTCGCCGCCGAGGACGCGAAGTTCTACCAGCACCGCGGCGTCAACTACGTCAGCGTGATCCGCGCCGGGCTCGCCAATTTCGGCGAGGCGCGCAGCGCCCAGGGCGCGTCGACGATCACGATGCAGGTCGCCCGCAATTTCTATCTCTCGACCGAGAAAACGTTTACTCGCAAGATCTACGAGATGTTGCTCTCGCTGAAGATCGAGAGCCTGCTCACCAAGGAACAGATTCTCGAGGTCTACATGAATCACATCGCGCTCGGGCAGCGCGCATATGGATTCGCGTCGGCCAGCGAAATCTATTTCGGCAAGCCCTTGAAGGACATCACGGTCGCCGAAGCGGCGATGCTCGCGGGCCTGCCGAAAGCGCCGTCCGCGAACAACCCGATCGTCAACCCCGATCGGGCCAGGATCCGGCAGCGCTACATCATCGACCGGATGTACGAGAACGGCTTCATCACCGCCGAGCAGCGCGAGCAGGCGCGCAACCAGGTCCTGAAGTACCGCGCGCCGACCGAGGTCGCGGTCCACGCCGAGTACGTCGCCGAGGCGGCGCGGCAGATGATCTTCACGCAGTACGGGCCGGAGGCCTACACGCGCGGACTCAACGTCTACCTGACGCTGAACTCGGCCGAGCAGACCCTCGCGTACCACTCCCTGCGCAAGGGCATCATGGAGTACGAGAAGCGGCAGGTCTACCGCGGCCCCGAGGATTACGT
Organism: Caldimonas sp.; assembly: GCA_030150305.1. Classification (GTDB taxonomy): domain Bacteria; phylum Pseudomonadota; class Gammaproteobacteria; order Burkholderiales; family Burkholderiaceae_C; genus Schlegelella_A. Next base: position 7,149 of record JASLGD010000343.1, read on the forward strand.
CGACCTGCCCAACGACAAGGACGAGCTCGACTCGCGCATCGCCGAGGCGCTCCAGGACTTTCCCGACAACGACGAGCTGCGCGCCGCGATCGTCACCGAAGCGTCGCCGAAGAAGGTCGTGGCGATGCTGCAGAGCGGCGAGGCGATCACCGTCACCGGCGACGGCCTCAAGCCTGCGACCTCGGCGCTCGCTCCGAAGGCCAACCCGAAGACGCAGATCCGGCCGGGCGCCGTCGTGCGCGTCATTCGCGGCGCCAAGGGCGACTGGTCGATCACGCAGCTGCCCGAGGTCGAGGGCGCGTTCGTCGCGATGGACCCGAGGACCGGCAGCATCCGCGCGATGGTCGGCGGCTTCGACTACTCGAAGAGCAAGTTCAATCACGTCACGCAGGCGTGGCGCCAGCCGGGCTCGAGCTTCAAGCCGTTCATCTACTCGGCCGCGCTCGAGAAGGGGTTCACTCCGGCGACGGTCATCAACGATGCGCCGCTCTTCTTCGACGCCGGCACGACCGGGAGCCAGCCGTGGGAGCCGAAGAACTACGACGGCACCTACGACGGCCCGATGACGATCCGGCGCGGCCTCGCGAAGTCGAAGAACATGATCTCGATCCGGATCCTGAAGTCGATCGGGCCGGCGTACGCGCAGCAGTGGATCAAGCGCTTCGGCTTCGACGCCGAGAAGCACCCGGCGTACCTGCCGATGGCGCTCGGCGCGGGCGCGGTCACGCCGCTGCAGATGGCATCGGCGTACAGCGTGTTCGCCAACGGCGGCTACCGCGTCAATCCGCTCCTGATCAGCCGCGTCACCGATGCCAAGGGTCACGTCATCAACGAAGCGCACGTGCCCGTCCTCGACGAGTCGGCGCGGACGATCGAGCCGCGCAACGCCTTCATCATGACCAGCCTGCTGCAGGAGGTCACGCACACCGGCACGGCGGCCAAGGCCGGCGCGACGCTCAAGCGGCCCGACATCTACGGCAAGACCGGAACGACCAACGACTCGCACGACGCCTGGTTCGCGGGCTGGCAGAAGAACGTCGTCGGCGTCGTCTGGATCGGCTACGACGATCCGCGCAAGCTCGGCGACCGCGAGACCGGCGGCGGCCTCGCGCTGCCGGTCTGGATCGACTACATGTCGGTGATGCTGCGCGGCGTCCCGGTGCAGGAGCCGGCGCCGCCGGAGGGCGTCGTCAACGTCGGCGGCGAGTGGTACTACGACGAGTACGCCAAGGGCGGCGGCGTCAGCAGCCTCGGTCTCGAGGACAAGGCAGCGCCGACGCCGCCGAGCGACGAGGAGCGCAACAGCATCCTCGACCTGTTCCGGCGTTGACGCCGCTCAGGGCGCGAAGCGCAGCGACCGTCCCGCCTGCGCGCTCGCGCACTCGGACAGCACATCGAACAGCTCGCGCCCTTCGCGATCGATCCAGCGCTCGCCGACGAGCCGGAAGTGGAATCCGCCCGAGCCCGCGGCGAGCCAGAGCTCGTGCAGCGGCGGCTGCGTGTTGAGGACGACCTTGCTGCCGTTCGGGAACGCGAGCTCGAGCAGGCCGCCGGTGCGACTGGTGTCGATGTCGATCACCTCGTCCTGCAGGAAGCGGTCGCTCGCCGCCTCGACCGCAGCGAGCACCGCGCCGGCGCGCCGGTCGTACTCGGCGTCGCTGAGATCGTCGTAGCGCAGGGGTGCGGGACTCACGGTCGATAATCGCGCCATGTCGAGGTGCTACGGCAGTGTAGTTCCGAGCGCTGCACGCGCGCTCGGCGGTGCCGTGCTCGCCCTGCTCGCAGCGTGCGGACAGAAAGGCCCGTTGGTCGGCGTCAAGCCTTCGCCGCCGCCGGTCGCTGCCGACGTCGCTCCCGACAGCGCCACCGCGATTCCCGCCGCGGTGCCGACGTCGGCTCCGGGGCCGCGGCCGTGACGTTGCCCGGCGCACCCGAGATCGCCGAGCGCGACGGTCGGCTGTTCGTCGAGGGCATCGCGGCGGTCGACCTCGCGCGCCGCTTCGGCACGCCGCTCTACGTGTACTCGAGCGCGGCGATGGCACGAGCGCTGGCGTCGTACCAGCGCGCGCTCGCCGGCCGCGACGCCCTGCTCTGCTACGCCGTCAAGGCGAACTCGACGCTCGCGATCCTGCAATGGTTCGCCGAGCGCGGCGCCGGCTTCGACATCGTCTCGGGCGGCGAGCTCGAGCGCGTCCTCGCCGCCGGCGGCGACCCGGCGCGCATCGTCTTCTCGGGCGTCGGCAAGACGCGCGCCGAGATGGCGCGCGCGCTCGCCGCGGGCGTGCTCTGCTTCAACGTCGAGAGCGTCGGCGAGCTCGAGCTGCTGAGCGAGGTCGCGGCCGGCGCCGGCGCGCGCGCGCGCGTCAGCCTGCGCGTCAACCCCGATGTCGATCCGATGACGCACCCGTATATCTCGACCGGGCTGCGCGCGAGCAAGTTCGGCATCGCCCACGGCGACGCGCGCGCCGCCTACGCGCTCGCCGCGCGCCTGCCCGCGCTCGACGTCGTCGGCATCGACTGCCACATCGGCTCGCAGATCGTCGACGCCGAGCCCTACCTCGATGCGCTCGACCGGCTGCTCGATCTCGTCGACGCCGTCGAGGCCGACGGCGCTCGCCTGTCGCACATCGACGTCGGCGGCGGCCTCGGCATCCGCTACCGCGACGAATCGCCGCCCGATGCCGGCGAGTTCGTCGCGCGGCTGCTCGCCCACGTCGATGCGCGCGGCCACGGCGGCAAGAAGATCGTGCTCGAGCCCGGCCGCTCGCTCGTCGGCAACGCCGGCGTGCTGCTCAGCGAAGTGCTCTACCTGAAGCACGGCGAGGAGCGCAACTTCTGCATCGTCGACGCGGCGATGAACGACCTCGTCCGGCCGGCGATGTACGACGCCTGGATGCAGGTCGTCGAGTGCCGGCGGACGACGGCGCCGGCAGCGACGTGGGACGTCGTCGGCCCGGTGTGCGAATCGGGCGACTGGCTTGCGCGCGATCGGATCCTCGCGGTCGCGCCCGGCGACTGCATCGCCGTGCTCTCCGCCGGCGCCTACGCGATGAGCATGGCGAGCAACGACACCCCGCGCCCGCGCGTCGCCTCCGCGCCGGCGACGAGCACCTCGGCGGCGCGCGGGCGCGTGTTGTAGTTGCTCGCCATGCTCATCGCGTAGGCGCCGGCGGAGAGCACGGCGATGCAGTCGCCGGGCGCGACCGCGAGGATCC
>JASLGD010000443.1 GCA_030150305.1 Caldimonas sp.
CTTCTTCCCGATGCTGATGACCGCGGCAGGCACGGTGAAGGCGGCGCGCGTCGTCGTCCTCGGCGTCGGCGTCGCCGGGCTGCAGGCGATCGCGACCGCGAAGCGCCTCGGCGCGGTCATCGAGGCGAGCGACGTGCGGCCGAGCGTGAAGGAGCAGGTCGAGTCGCTCGGCGGCAAGTTCATCGACGTGCCGTACGAGACCGCCGAGGAGAAGGAGGCTGCCGAGGGCGTCGGCGGCTACGCGCGGCCGATGCCGCAGAGCTGGCTCGACCGCCAGAAGCTCGAGGTCGCCAAGCGCATCGCGCTCGCCGACATCGTCATCACGACCGCGCTCATCCCTGGCCGCCCGGCGCCGGTGCTCGTCAGCGAGGAGATGGTGAAGTCGATGAAGCCGGGCTCGGTCATCGTCGACCTCGCCGCCGGCCGCGGACCCGAAGACAAGGGCGGCAACACGCCGCTCAGCGTCGCCGATCGCACCGTCGTCCAGCACGGCGTCACGATCGTCGGCGAGACCAACCTCGCGGCGCAGGTCGGCGCCGACGCGTCGTCGCTCTACGCACGCAACGTGCTCGATTTCCTCAAGCTCGTCTTGCCGAAGGAGGGCGGCTTCGCCGTCCCGATGGACGACGACATCGTCGCCGCCTGCCTGATGACGCAGGGCGGGGAAGTGAAAAGAAAGTAGGCCCGCATGGACGTCGTCTCGCACACCGTCGTCAACCTGATCATCTTCGTGCTTGCGATCTACGTCGGCTACCACGTCGTCTGGACCGTCACGCCGGCGCTGCACACGCCGCTGATGGCGGTGACGAACGCGATCTCGGCGATCGTCCTCGTCGGCGCGATGCTCGCCGCCGCGCTCACCGAGACCGGGCTCGGCAAGTCGATGGGCGTGCTCGCCGTCGCGCTGGCGGCGGTCAACGTCTTCGGCGGCTTTCTCGTCACGCGACGCATGCTCGAGATGTTCAAGAAAAAGGACCGGCCGAAGGCCGCAGCGGCGGAGGAGAAGTAAGCGTGAGCCTCAACGTCGTCACGCTCCTCTATCTCGTCGCGAGCATCTGCTTCATCCAGGCCCTGAAGGGCCTGTCGCACCCGACGACGTCGATCCGCGGCAACGTCTTCGGCATGGTCGGCATGGCGATCGCCGCGCTGACGACCGCGGCGCTGATCGTCAAGCTCGTCCAGTCGTACCAGCTCTCGGCGACGGTCGCGCTCGGCTGGGTCCTGCTCGGCCTCGTCGTTGGCGGCGGCTACGGCGCCTGGCGCGCGCGCACGGTGCAGATGACGCAGATGCCCGAGCTGGTCGCGTTCTTCCACAGCATGATCGGCCTGGCCGCGGTGTTCATCGCGATCGCGGCGGCGGTCGAGCCGTACGCGTTCGGCATCGTGCCGCGCCCCGTCGCTGGCGCCGCGATCGCGCCGATCCCGACCGGCAACCGGCTCGAGCTCATCCTCGGCGCGGCGATCGGCGCGATCACGTTCTCGGGCTCGGTGATCGCCTGGGGCAAGCTGTCGGCCAAGTACAAGATCCGCGTCTTCCAGGGTGCGCCGGTCACCTTCGCCGGCCAGCACTGGCTCAACCTCGCGCTCGCCGTCGCGATGGTCGTCCTCATCGTCGGCTACACGCTGACCGAGAGCCGGCTCGACTTCACGCTCGTCCTCGCGATCGCGTTCCTGCTCGGCGTCCTGATCATCATCCCGATCGGCGGCGCCGACATGCCGGTCGTCGTCTCGATGCTCAACAGCTACTCGGGGTGGGCGGCGGCCGGAATCGGCTTCTCGCTCAACAACGCGATGCTGATCATCGCCGGCTCGCTGGTCGGCTCGTCGGGCGCAATCCTCAGCTACATCATGTGCCGGGCGATGAACCGCTCGTTCTTCAACGTCATTCTCGGCGGCTTCGGCGGCGAGGGCGGCCCCGCGGCGGGCGCGACGCAGCAGCGCCCGGTCAAGAGCGGCAGCGCCGACGACGCCGCGTTCGTGCTCAGCAACGCGGAGACCGTCGTCATCGTGCCGGGTTACGGCCTCGCCGTCGCGCGCGCGCAGCACGCCGTCAAGGAGCTGGCGCAAAAGCTCACCGAGAAGGGCGTCTCGGTGAAGTACGCGATCCACCCGGTCGCCGGCCGCATGCCCGGCCACATGAACGTGCTGCTCGCCGAAGCCGAGGTGCCGTACGACCAGGTCTTCGAGATGGAGGACATCAACGGCGAGTTCGGCCAGGTCGACGTCGCCGTCATCCTCGGCGCCAACGACGTCGTCAACCCCGCCGCGCACGTCAAGGGCAGCCCGATCTACGGGATGCCGATCCTCGAGGCGTACAAGGCGAAGACCGTGATCGTCAACAAGCGCTCGATGGCGGCCGGCTACGCCGGCCTCGACAACGAGCTCTTCTACATGGACAAGACGATGATGGTCTTCGGCGACGCGAAGAAGGTCGTCGAGGACATGGTGAAGGCGATCGAGTAGATCGCCGCGCGCGGCGGGCTCAGCCGCGCTGCGCGAGCCACTCGAGCAGGACCCGCGACACCGCGTCGGGCTGCTCGATCGTCGAGAGGTGGCCGCACTCGGCGATGCGCTCGAAGCGCGCGCCAGGCACCGCCGCGGCGATCGCGGCGTGGTCGGCGACCGGCGTCACCGGGTCGTGCTCGCCGCACAGCACGAGCGTCGGCACGCGCACGCGCGCGAGGTCGGCGTGCGAGTCGGGCCGGCCGAGCATCGCGCGCTGCTGGTTGCGCTGGCCGGCAGCGCCGACGCTGCGCGCCATCTCCGCCATCAGCGTCGTCAGGTCGGCGCGCGCGACGTGCGCCGGCAGCAGCCAGCGCGCCGGCAGCTCGGGGATCAGCGCCTCGATGCCGCCGGCCTCGACCTTGGCGATGTCGGCAAGGCGGCCGGCGCGCCGCGCCGCGGTGTCGGCAGCAGCGGTCGTGTCGAGGAGCGCGAGCCGGGCGACGCGCTCGGGTGCGCGCCGCAGCACCTCGAACGCGACGTAGCCGCCGAGCGAGAGCCCGACGAGCGCGACTGCCGCGTCTTCGTCTTCCGCGAGCAGGACACCCTCGCGGCGATGGCCGACGCGCTGCTCGCCGCGACGCCGCCGCGGTTCGCGCTCGTCGGGCTCTCGCTCGGCGGCTACGTCGCGTTCGAGGTGCTGCGGCGCGCACCCGA
>JASLGD010000379.1 GCA_030150305.1 Caldimonas sp.
GGGCCGGCCGTTCAGGCCAGGCCCGGGGGACATGGAGCAAAACAGGGCGCCCTGCCGTCCCGATCCCGTGGCCAAAGAAGACCGAGATCGTCGCAAGGAAGGAGCGTTGCTCGCAGCGACCTTTGCTAGGACGGAGCGTCGCTCGCTGCAAACGCCGCCGGCAACGCGGCGCGCAGCTTCTCCTCGAGGACCGCACGCGCGAACGGCTTGACGAGATACGCGGTCGCGCCGGCTTGCGTGCAGCGCACGATCTCGTCCTTCCTCGCCTCCGCGGTCACCATCAACACCGGCAGGTGGCGCCAGCGCGCGTCGCGGCGGATCGCCGAGAGCAGCTCGAAGCCGCCGAGCGTCGGCATCTCGATGTCGGTGATGACGACGTCGAACGTCTCGTCGCGCAGCCGCTCGAGCGCCGCCGCGCCGTTCGCTGCCTCGACGATGTCGGCGTCGACGACGCCGGTCTCGCGCAGCAGGCTGCGCACGACGCGGCGCATCGTCACGAAGTCGTCGACGACGAGCGCGCGCATCGCGGGATGGCCGCTCAGCGCGGCGCCGCCGCGGCGGCGCCGTCGCCCGGGCCGAGCTGCGGATCGCCCTCGCCCTGGCTCGGCAGGAGCTTGAGCAAGCGGTCCTCGGCGTCGCGGTTCATGACGATGATGCTGATCCGCCGGTTCATCGGATTGGCCGGCTCGCCAGGTACGAACAGGTTGCTCGACGCCAGGCCCTGGACGAGCAGCATCCGGTCCTCGGGCAGGCCGCCGGCGACGATCTCGCGGCGCGACGCGTTGGCGCGGTCGCTCGAGAGCTCCCAGTTGCTGTAGCCGCGATCGCCGCCCGAGTACGGCTGCGCGTCGGTGTGGCCCTCAAGCGTGATCCGGTTCGGCACGTCCTGCAGCACGTGGCCGATCTCGCGCAGCAGCTCGCGCATGTACGGCTTCACGACGGCGCTGCCGCTGTCGAACATCGGCCGGCTCTGCTCGTCGACGATCTGGATGCGCAGGCCGTCGCGCGTCATGTCGAGGCGGATCTGCGAGCGCATCGCGGCGAGCTTCGGGCTGGCGGCGAGCGCATCCTCGACCTTCTTCTTCAGCGCCTCGAGCCGGGCGACCTCGGCGCGCTTCTGCTCGGCCTCGAGCGCCTTGATGTTGAGCAGCTTGCGCTTGGAAGGCACCTCGCCTTCCTTCACCTGCCCGGTCGTGCGCGAGAGATCCTGGCCGCCGCCGCGCACGACGTGCGACGAGTCGCCGGCGCCGCTGCCGCCGAGCAGCGCGACCTTGAGCGGCGCATTGAAGAAGTCGGCGATGCCCTTCTTGTCGCCCTCGGTCGTCGAGCCGAGCAGCCACATCAGGAGGAAGAACGCCATCATCGCCGTCACGAAGTCGGCGTACGCGATCTTCCAGGCGCCGCCGTGCTTGTTGTGGCCGCCCTTGCGGACGCGCTTGATGATGATCGGCTGGAGCTTCTTCGTGTCGCCGGCCATGTCAACAGCTCCAGGCGGGTGAGGTCAACGCGCGCGGTCGATCCGCCGCGAGACCTCTTGCGGCAAGCGAGCGCGGCGCGAGGGCGACGGCCTGCCGCGACGCAGCTGCGCCGCCCTCGGCAGAGCCGCGGGCGCCGTAGCTGCGCGGCAGCGGCCCCGCCCCCGCCCTTGCGCGCTCCTTCATGGCAGTCTTCACGCGATCGAGACCGCGCCGGAGACGAGATCCCTCGCTTCGCTCAGGATGACGAAGAAGCCTCACGCCTTCTTGCCCTTCACGTGCCCCTCGAGCTCGGAGAACGTCGGCCGGTCCTTCGAGTAGAGCACCTTGCGGCCGAACTCGACCGCGACCTGCGGCGCGTAGCCCTGCATCGACGCGAGCAGCGTCGTCTTGATGCACTGCAGCTCCTTCGAGCCTTCGTCGACCTTCTGCTCGATCAGGCCGCTGAGCGGCTCGACGACCGCGTAGGCGAGCAGGATGCCGAGGAACGTGCCGACGAGCGCGGCGCCGATCATGCTGCCGAGCACCGCCGGCGGCTGCCCGACCGAGCCCATCGTGTTCACGACGCCGAGGACGGCGGCGATGATCCCGAACGCCGGCAGCGCGCCGGCGAGGCGGGCGAGCGCGTTCACCGGCGCGTGCGCCTCGTTGTGATGCGTCTCGATCTCGCTGTCCATGAGGCTTTCGATCTCGTGCGCGTTGAGGTTGCCCGAGACCATCATGCGCAGGTAGTCGGTGATGAACTCGACGACGTGGTGGTCGCTGCCGACGACGGCGTACTTCTGGAACAGCGACGAGCCGGCCGGATCCTCGACGTCCTTCTCGATCGCCATCAGGCCTTCCTTGCGCGCCTTCTGCAGGATGTCGTAGAGGAGCGCCATCAGCTCCATGTAGCGCGCCTTCGAGTACTTCGAGCCCTTCAGCACGCTGGGCAGCACGGCCATCGTCGCCTTCAGCACCTTGGGCTGGTTGTTGACCGCGAACGCGCCGAGCGAGCCGCCCAGGATCGCCAGCAGCTCGGTCGGCAGCGCGTGCAGGATCACGCCGATGTTGCCGCCGTGGATGATGTAGGCGCCGAAGATGCACCCCATCGCGACGGCGTAACCGATCAGGACGACCATGGTTGAGAGATTGCTGAATCGGCCTGATGCCGATGCGCCGGGCCGTGCCGGTTATCGGCGGCGCCCTCGGGGTCTTGAGTTTGCCGGCGCGCTGCTGCGGCCGGTCGCCGCAACTGGCGGCGAATCCCCCCGGAATAAAAAAGCGGGTCCCGAGGGACCCGCATTCAAAGCACAGTGAATGTGCTGGAGGAGACAAGCAAGAACATGAACGGAGAGCCCTGTTCTTCGACGCCGCCGGAGGCGACTTGAGCGGGGCTCGCCGTCGAATCGGTACTAGTGCATGCGGATCGCGCCGGCGGCCTTGCCCTTGCCGGCGCGTGCCGGCGGATTGCACAGCGCGCACTCGTAGTGTCGGGCGATCTCGTGCGGATGGGTGATGAACTGACCCCCGCACTTCGAGCACTTCGTCATGGTCAGCATGCCGTTGTCGACGAACTTGACCAGCCGCCACGCGCGCGTCACCGAGAGCAGCGGCTCGAGGCCCTGCGCCGCCGTCTCTTCGAGATAGAGCTGGTAGCCCTTGATGACGGCGTCGATCTCGTCGAGCTCCGACGACTTGTTGAGGTACTCGTGGATGTTGAGGAAGAGCGAGGCGTGGATGTTCGGCTGCCAGGTCATGAACCAGTCGGTCGAGAACGGCAGCTGGCCCTTGCTCGGCGACTTGCCAGCCACTTCCTTGTAGAGGCGCAGCAGCCGCTCGTACGAGAGGTCGGTCTCCGACTCGAGGACCTGGAGCCGGGCGCCGAGCCCGATCAGCGCGACCGCGCGGCTGATCTGCTTGGCCTCGGTGAGGATGCTCTTGCTGCGCATGTCAGGCGGCTTCCTGATGCCGGCCGGCGAGCAGGATCGACGCGTGCAGGCGCGAGGTCGCGTCGTTGGCGGCGCTCTTGCCGTGGTTCAGCAGCAGGCCCCAGACCATGTCGTCCTCGTCCATCCGGAAGCGGCACAGCAGCGTGTTGCCGGAGGCGATCTTCATCATCTGCGCCGGCGTCAGCAGCGCGATGAGCGAAGCGCTCTCCTCGCTGATGCCGAGGCGGTAGAGCGCCTGCTCGCGGTCGCTGCGGATGAGGCTCTGCGCGAGCATCAGGTAGGAGAGGTTCGCTTCGCGAATCTCGGCGAGGATCTGGTCTGCGTTCATGGCTGCTCCGTTGTTCCTGTCTGTACATCGCCGCAAGGTCCTGGCCTTGCGATGGAAGGAATTCTGAAGAGCAGAACAGGCGGCGACCATCAGGCCATCTCGGTCGCTTGAGTCCAGCTTCTTCCATGAGGCCTGTCAGGCAAGTTCCTACGGGAGCAGGCCGCGCCCGGGAAACGCGCGCGAGCGCTGCAGCATTTGGTCACAGCCGCGTCGGCGCGATGCGACGCGACCGTAAGCAGACGAGACGCAAAGGGGCGCGGTAGTTTTTCGCCGACCAGCGGCTCAAGTTGCCGCAAGCCCTGCCCGATAACCGCCCAACGGCGCGGAGCGATTTCCTCGCCGTGGTCCGGAATCGAGAGGCCATGTTTCGCGATGGCGCAAGCAGGAGCGGGATGGAGGAAACGAGCCGGGCGCACCAGGCCGGTGGCCAAAAGCCGCCGGCCGCTCGAAGCGGGACGCCGAAGCAACGCGGCGAGCCGCTTAGGCAATGACGGCGCTTGTGCCGGGTTTCTTCAACCGTTCAGGAGTATCTAGATGTCCTTGATGATCAACACCAACCTGGCGTCGATCGACGCGCAGCGCAACCAGGGCCGCACGCAGAACGACCTGCAGACGGCGATCCAGCGCCTGTCGTCGGGGCTGCGCATCAACAGCGCCAAGGACGACGCCGCCGGCCTCGCGATCTCCGATCGCATGACGGCGCAGATCCGCGGCGTCAACCAGGCGGCGCGCAACGCCAACGACGGCATCTCGCTCGCGCAGACGGCCGAAGGCGCGCTCGCGTCGATCACCGACAACCTGCAGCGCATCCGCGAGCTCTCCGTGCAGTCGGCCAACGCGACGAACTCGGCGTCGGACCGCGCTTCGCTGCAGCAGGAAGTCTCGCAGCTGACCGCTGAAATCGACCGCGTCGCGACGCAGACGCAGTTCAACGGCACCAACCTGCTCGACGGCAGCTTCACCTCGAAGGTCTTCCAGGTCGGCGCCAACGCCGGCCAGACGATCACCGTCGGCTCGATCGCCAGCGCCCGCACGTCGGCGCTCGGCGTCAGCTACAGCGCGAGCGTCACCGGCGGCGTCACCACGGCTGCCCTCACGGCCGGCCAGCTGACGATCAACGGCGCGGCGATCCAGGCCTCGGTCGCGGGTGCGAGCGCCGGACAGCTGAACGACAGCGCGTACGCGATCGCGCAGGCGATCAACGCGTCGCAAGGCGCAGTGACGGCCACGGCCAACGCGACCACGGTCACCGGCGCTGCGCCGACGACGTTCACCAACATCGGGGCCGGCGGCGTGCTGATCAACGGCGTCGACATCGGTGCGGTCACCGGCGGCGGTTCGGCGGCGGCCCAGGGCGCCAACATCGCGGCCGCGGTCAACGCGGTCTCGGCGGCGAGCGGCGTGACGGCGACGGCTGCCGCGTCTGGCGCGGTCACGCTGACGGCAGCGGATGGCCGCGACATCACGATCGGCGGCTCCTCGACGACGGCCCTGACTGGCTTCACCTTCGGCGCCACGACGCGCGGCACGATCACGCTCTCGGCGAGCGGCGTCACGTCGACGTCGATCACGGTCGGCGGCACGACGCCCGGCAACGCCGGCCTCGCGGCGGGCACGACCGCGTCGTCGCTCACCGGCACCGCCGTCTCGCTGCTCGACATCTCGTCGGTCGCGGGCGCGAACACGGCGCTCGCCTCGGTCGACTCGGCGCTGTCGGCGATCAGCTCGGCGCGTGCCTCGCTCGGCGCGATCCAGAACCGCTTCACGTCGACGATCAGCACGCTGCAGACGATGAGCGAGAACCTCTCGGCATCGCGCAGCCGCATCACCGACGCCGACTTCGCCGCCGAGACGGCGAACCTGTCGCGCGCCCAGGTGCTCCAGCAGGCCGGCACGGCGATGGTGGCGCAAGCCAACCAGCTGCCGCAGCAGGTCCTCACGCTGCTGCGCTGAGCTCGCGGCCTCGGCGGCGCGCTGCCGCCGCCGAGCGCTCGAACCAGGAGGGCCGACCCGGGCGACCGGGTCGGCCCTTCTTCGTTGGCGTGAGCGAATTGGCGTGCGAACGCGCTGCTTTTCGCGCCCTCCCCGCACGAAGTCGCTCTCCAGAATGGCGTCATCCGGTCGAGCCGTCCGGAAGCCACGGAGAGCGCCATGCCCCAGATCATCAACACCAACATCTCGTCGTTGACGGCGCAGCGCAACGCCGACCGCACGCAGAACGACCTCGCGACCGCGATCCAGCGCCTGTCGTCGGGACTGCGGATCAACTCCGCCAAGGACGACGCCGCCGGACTCTCGATCTCCGACCGCATGACGGCGCAGATCAACGGCACCAACCAGGCGGCGCGCAACGCCAACGACGGCATCTCGCTGGCGCAGGTCGCCGAGGGCGCGCTCGGCTCCGTCACCTCGAACCTGCAGCGCATGCGCGAGCTCGCGGTGCAGTCGGCGAACGCGACCAACAGCGCCTCCGACCGCGCCGCGCTGCAGCAGGAAGTCGCGCAGCTCGCGACCGAGATCGACCGCGTCGCGACGCAGACGCAGTTCAACGGCCTCAACCTGCTCGACGGCACGTTCACCGCGCAGCAGTTCCAGGTCGGCGCCAACGCCGGCCAGACGATCACGATCTCGGGCATCCCGAGCACCCGCACGACGGCGCTCGGCATCAGCTACGCCGCGTCGGTCACCGGCACCGCGACGACCGCAGCGCTCGCCGCCGGCCAGCTGACGCTCAACGGCGCCGCGATCCAGGCGTCGACCGCGGGCACGGCGCCGGGCCAGGCCGCCGACAGCGCGTACGCGATCGCGCAGGCGATCAACGCCTCGCAGGCGACCGTGCAGGCGAAGGTGAACGCGACGACCGTCGCGGGCGCGGCGCCGACCGGCTTCGCCGCGATCACCGCCGGCACCGTGCAGATCAACGGCGTCGACATCGGCGCCGTCGCGGCGGGCGGCAGCGCCGTCGTCCAGGGCGCCAACGTCGCCGCTGCGATCAACTCGGTCTCGGCGGCAAGCGGCGTCACGGCGACCGCCGACCCGACGACGGGCGCGATCACGCTGACCGCGAGCGACGGACGCAACATCGCGATCACCGGCACGCAGACGAACACCGGTCTCACCAACGCGACGACGCACGGCACGCTGACGCTGTCGACGAACGGCGTCAACCCGCAGGCGATCACGGTCGGCGGCACGGCGCCGGCGAGCGCCGGCCTGACGGCGGGGACGACGGCATCGGCGATGACCGGCACCGCGGTCGCGCTGGTCGACATCTCGACCGTCGCCGGCGCCAACACGGCGCTGACGACGATCGACTCCGCGCTGCAGACGATCGACTCGACGCGCGCCGCGCTCGGCGCGGTGCAGAACCGCTTCTCGGCGACGATCGAGAACCTGCAGACGGCGAGCGAGAACCTGTCGGCGTCGCGCAGCCGGATCCAGGACGCGGACTTCGCCGCCGAGACGGCCAACCTGTCGCGCGCGCAAGTCCTCCAGCAGGCCGGCACGGCGATGGTGGCGCAGGCGAACCAGATGCCGCAGCTGGTGCTGCAGCTGCTGAAGGGCTGAACGCGTCCGCAGGCGGCGCGGCAGCGGCCGCGGCCGCCGCCCCGGCGGCGCGCTCAAGGCCGGCGCCGCCCGGTCGATAACACGACAACGCCGTTTCGCGGACTTCATCGCCATGACGACCCTTTCCACCGCGACCGGAACGATCTCCTCGGCCGGGATCGGCAGCGGCCTCGACGTCAACTCGATCGTCACCCAGCTGATGGCGGTCGAGAAGCAGCCGCTGACGCGGCTGCAGACCGCGGCGTCGACGATGCAGACCGAGCTCTCCGCGTTCGGCCAGCTGCAGTCGCTCGTCTCGGGGCTGCAGGACGCGGCGACGCCGCTCTACGACGCGACGACGTTCGCGCAGGCCAACTCGGCGTCGAGCAATCCGACCGCCGTGACCGCGACGACGAGCACCGGTGCGGTCGCGGGCAGCTACTCGGTCTCGGTCAGCTCGCTCTCGTCGACGCAGTCGGTCGTGACGAGCGGCGCGCCGTTCGCCGACGCGACTGCCGCCGTCGGCACCGGCAGCCTGACGATCCGGCTCGGCACGTGGAGCGCCAACAACACGGTGTTCACGCCCAAGGCAGGCTCGAGCGACATCACGATTCCGATCGGCGCGTCGGAGAACACGCTGGCCGGCATCCGCGACAAGATCAACGCCGCCAACGCCGGCGTCACGGCGACGGTCGTCACCGACGCGACCGGCGCGCGCCTGGCGCTGCAGTCGACGACCTCGGGCGCGGCGAACGGCTTTCGCATCACGGTCGCCGACGACGACGGCAACAACACCGACGCAGCGGGGCTGTCGCAGCTCGCCTTCGACCCCGCCGGCGGCGCGGGGCGGATGACGCTCGCGCAATCGGCGGCGAACGCGCAGGCGACCGTCAACGGCATCGCCGTCACCTCCGCGAGCAACACGCTCGACGGCGTGATCAACGGCATCGCGTTCAACCTCGGCCAGGTGACGACGCAGCCGGTGACGATCAGCGTCACCGCCAACACCGATTCGATCAAGTCGAAGGTGAGCGCGTTCGTCGACGCCTACAACCAGCTGAACTCCTTCCTGGCGCAGGCGACGAAGTACGACCCGTCGACGCAGACGGCCGCGCTGCTGCAGGGCGACAGCACGGCGACGAGCATCCAGAACCAGCTGCACAACCTGGTCGGCAACAAGACCGGCGCGTCGTCGACGTTCTCGACGCTGAGCTCGCTCGGCGTCGAGCTGCAGAAGGACGGGTCGCTGAAGATCAACGACACCAAGCTGAGCGCCGCGCTCACGAACCTGCCCGAGCTCACCAAGGCGCTCGGCAACCTCGACCCGACCACCGCCGGCAACAACGGCCTCGGCAAGCGCTTCGCCGACTGGGCCGGCGCCCTGATCGCGTCGAACGGCGCGCTGCCGGGCAAGACGCAATCGCTCCAGGACCAGCTCGCGAGCAACCAGAAGGACCAGGACGCGCTCAACGATCGCCTCGATGCGACCGAGGCGCGGCTGCGCGCCCAGTACACCGCGCTCGACACGACGATGGCGCAGGCCAACGCGCTCGCGAAATACGTCACGCAGCAGTTCTATTTCAACAGCTCGTTCTCGGCGTCGTCGAACTCGAACACCGGCAACGGCGGCGGCAGCTGAGGCGACGCGCGCCGCGTGGCGCGCGGCGCCTGGCGCGGCAAAACAGACGCGAAACCAGGCGTCTCTCCCCGTAAAGAATCCCCCCTCGGCGTCGATAAACAGGCTCAGACGCGAGGAGCCCACCGAAATGTTCAGCAGCGCTTCCAGCCCCGGCCACCGCGCCCCCATGGCGTCGCTGTACCGCGGCGTCAGCGCGACGGCGGCGGTCGAGGGGGCGAGCCCGCACCGTCTCGTCGGCATGCTGTACCAGGCGGTCGCGGGCGAGATCGCGACCGCGCGCGGAGCGATCGGCCGCGGCGACGTGCCCGAGAAGTGCCGCGCCATCAGCCACGCCGTGCGCATCGTCGAGGAGGGATTGCTCGCACCGCTCGACCTCGACGCCGGCGGCGCGCTCGCAGCGAACCTGCGCGACCTCTACGTCTACATCGTCCGCCGCCTGACGTTCGCCAACCTCAAGTCCGACGACGCCGCCCTCGCCGACTGCGCCTCGCTCGTGCAGACGATGCGCGAGACGTGGGACGCGATCGCGCCGCAGGTCGACGCCCCGGCGAAAGCGGCGGCGTGACCGCGTCGGCATCCTGAAGAGCCCCAGACCATGAACTCCGTGCTCCTCAACTACTACCAGGCGATCGAGCAGGCGAGCCAGGACATGCTCGAGGCCGCGCGCGGCGGCAAGTGGGACGAGGTCGTCAAGCTCGAGGGCGCGTGCGCGGTGCTGATCGCGCAGCTGAAGAACACCGCGGCCGAGCGCCCGCTGCCGCCCGACGAGGCGCAGCTGAAGTCGCGCCTGATGCAGCGGATCCTGCTCAACGACGCCGAGATCCGGCAGCTCGCCGAGCCCTGGCTCGAGGACCTCGACGACATCCTGGCCGGCCGGCCGAAGACCCTGCACTGAGCGCGCGCCGCGCCGCGCCGAAGCGTTCCAAGGACACGCCATGCAAACCAGCCCGGCACCGCTCGAAGGCATGAACGCGGCCCTCGAGGAGTTCCGCATCGGCTCGCCGCGCGACGTCGGCCTGCTGCTCAAGCAGCTGCTCGACGGCGCGGTCGTGCTGAGCCTGCACGGCAGCGACGGCAGCGTCTTTCGCAGCGCGATCTGGACGATGGACAGCGCAAGGTCGACGATCGGCTTCAACGCCGATCCCAACGACCCGGCGATGCAGTCGATCCTGCACTCGCACGAGGTGACGGTCGTCGGCTACCTCGACAGCGTCAAGGTCCAGTTCGAGCTGCGCAACCCGGTGCTCGTCCACGGCAACAAGGCGAGCGTGCTGAGCTGCCCGTTCCCGCGCGAGGTGTACCGCTTCCAGCGCCGCAACGCGTTTCGCGTGCGGCCGCTGATGCGCAGCGCGCCGGTCGCGCGCTTCCGCCATCCCGACCAGCAGGAGACGGAGATGGCGCTGCGCATCATCGACCTCTCGATCGGCGGCTGCGCGCTCTTCCTCCCTTCCGACCAGCCGCCGCTGACCGTCGGCGTCACCCTCTCCGGCGCGCGCCTGGAGCTCGACGAGGAGACGCGCGTCGACGTCGCGCTGCGTCTGCAGCACGTCACCTCGATCCACAACGACGGCCGCGGCGTCCGCCTCGGCCTCGAGTACGTGCGCCCGAACGGCGACACCGTGCGCACGCTGCAGCGCTTCATCGACCTCACGCAGAAGCGCGGCAAGCTGATGGCACTGAGCTGACCCGACGGCACCGCCGCGAAGGAGACACCGTGGACCTCAAGGACTTCATCCAGACCGCCGTCACCCAGATCGTCGACGGCGTCCTCGCGGCGCAGGCCGCGGCGTCGGCGCACCACGTCGCCGTCAACCCCGCCGCCGACGCGAAGCCGCGCGGCCAAGGCGAGGCGCCGCGCGTCAGCAACGTCTCGTTCGACGTCGCGGTGACCGGTGTCGAGGGCTCGGTCGCGCAAGGCAGCGGCAAGCTCCAGGTCGCGTCGACGAACGACGCGAACGAGCACAGCACGCGGCTGCAGTTCTCGCTGCCGATCGCGTTCCCCGAGGCGCGCCTGCCGCGCTCGACCTCGAGCACGCTCGACTCCGAGTTCATGCAGACGGTCAACAACGGCGACAGCACCTGGCTGCCGAGCTGAGGCCGGCAACCTGCCGGCGCCGGGGCTAGCGCGCGACCGCCGGGAACGCCGGCAGCTTGTCGATGTCGCGCGGGTCGTGCTGGATGATGACCGTCGCCTTCAGGTTCTTCTCGATCTGCTTCAGTCGCTCCAGCGACGCGATCGTGTCGCCGCGGTCGTAGTTGAAGCTCGGCACGCCGTCGCTCTCGTAGTTCTCGTGGAAGTGGGCGGCGTCGCCGGTCAGCAGCACCGCGCCCTTCTCCTTCAGGCGCACGAGCAGCGACTGGTGGCCCGGCGTGTGGCCGGGCGTGCGCAGGATGACGACGGTGCCGTCGCCGAAGACGTCCTTGTCCATCGCCTGCGGCTCGACCTTGCGGCCGCCGCTGATCCACGGCGCGAAGCCGGCGACGTTGGCGCCGGCCATCGGCTGCGGCGCCGTGATCGCCGCCCACTCGCGCTCGCCGATCAGCAGCGTCGCGTTGCTGAGCGCGCCGAGCTGGCCGGTGTGGTCGGCATGGAAGTGGCTGATGCCGACGTACTTGACCTGCTCGGGCTTGATGTTGAGCTGCGCGAGCTGCTCGACGAGCGAGACCTTCGGCGCGCTCGGGTTCGAGCCCGGCAGGTAGCCGGTGTCCCAGACCATGATGTCGTCGCCGTGGCGGATCACGTAGCAACTGAACGTGAACGGCACCTTCGGGTTGCTGTAGGCGAAGGTGTCGCTGAAGCGGCGCTGGTCGTTGAAGCCGCTGCCGCAGTCGAGGCGGGCGAGCGTCACGTCGGGCGCGGGTTGCGCATGGGCGGCGATGGTCGTCAGGGCGCCGAGAGCGGCGATTGCGCGCAGGAGGTCTCGCATGGGTGTGCTCCGGAGGTGGCGCGTTCGAGGCGCCATCGCCTCGCTCGCCGCGCGATCCTAGCGGCGGCGCCGGTCGAGCGTCGACCCGCGGAGCGATTCGCGCTCCGACCCGCGGCCGGTCGGCTCGCCTAGACCTGCATCCCCATGATGTCGGAGTACGCCTGCACGAGGCGGTTCCTCACCTGCAGCGTCGCCGCGAAGCCGATCTGCGCCTTCTGCATCGCGACCATCGTCTGCTCGAGGCTCACCGTCGGGTTGTCGAGCATGACTTCGCGCTGCAGCTGCGTCGCTTCGTCCTGCGAGCGGCTGACCGACTGCAGCGCCTGGCCGAGCGCCTTCTGGAATCCGGTCGGCGCGACCGCGTTGCCCTTCTGCAGCGGCACGCCGTCGACGCCGAGGCCGGCGCGCGCGACCGCCTGCGCGAAGTCGAAGGGCTTGAGGGTGACGTTCATGCCGAAGAGCTCCAGGCCGCGATCCTAGAGAGCCCGAGCGCTGCGTGTCGCCTCGAACTGAGGCGGCATTGCCAGCCTGTTCCGCCCATGCCGCATCGCGGCGAACTGACGCCGCAATTGCCGCCTGTTCCGGCCATTCCGCCGGAGGACGCGTTCGAATAATCCCCGGCAACGGCGGCTTCCCGCCGCGCTCCCCACGCGAACGCCCCAATGGACAACGCAGTTGCCCTCTCGCCCAACGCCTCCCAGGTTCCCGCCACGTTCGCCGCCCGGCTGCAGGCGATGCCGCTGCGCAGCAAGGTCAGCGCCGTCATCGGCATCGTCGCGCTCGCCGGCGTCGTCTTCGCGATGACGGCGTGGAGCTCGCACGGCGACTACAAGGTCCTCTACGCCAACCTCTCCGACAAGGACGGCGGCGCGGTCATCGCGCAGCTCTCGCAGATGAACGTGCCGTACCGCCTGTCCGAAGGCGGCGCCGCGATCCTCGTTCCCGCCGCGCAGGTGCACGACCTGCGGCTGAAGATGGCGACCGCCGGGCTGCCGAAGGGCGCGGTGTCCGGCTTCGAGCT
The DNA here is from genome assembly GCA_030150305.1 of Caldimonas sp. Classification (GTDB taxonomy): domain Bacteria; phylum Pseudomonadota; class Gammaproteobacteria; order Burkholderiales; family Burkholderiaceae_C; genus Schlegelella_A. The sequence continues at coordinate 12,868 of JASLGD010000379.1, forward strand.
GATGGACAGCGCGCGCTTCGGCCAGACGCAGTTCCAGGAGCGCCTCACGTTCCAGCGCGGCCTCGAAGGCGAGCTGACGCGCTCGATCTCGTCGCTCGCCGCGGTGCAGGCGGCGCGCGTCCACCTCGCGCTGCCGAACCAGAACGGCTTCTTTCGCGAGCAGCAGAAGCCGAGCGCCTCGGTGCTGCTGACCTTGCATCCGGGACGCACGCTCGACCGTGCGCAGGTCGCCGGCATCGTCCATCTCGTCTCGTCGAGCGTTCCCGAGATGAGCCCGAAGGCGGTGAGCGTGCTCGACCAGAGCGGTGCGCTCCTCACCGGCAGCAACGACGCCGCCGCCAACGCCGGCGGCCTCGACGCGCAGCAGCTCGCGTACGTGGCGCAGATCGAGAACGGCTACACGAAGCGGATCGTCGACCTGGTCGAGCCGATCGTCGGCCACGACAACCTGCGCGCGAGCGTCGCCGCGGAGATCGACTTCTCGCAGACCGAGGCGACCTCCGAGGAGTTCAAGCCGAACCAGGGCGAGAACGCGAGCGTCTCGATCCGCAGCCAGCAGACGAGCGAGCAGCCCGGCAACGCCGGCAGCGCGCTCGCGAGCGGCGTCCCCGGCGCGGCGTCCAACCAGCCGCCGGTCGCCGCGACCGCGCCGCTCACGGGCGCATCGCAGCCGCTGCACGCCGCCGCCACCGGCGCGGCCGGCGCGAACGGTGGCCGCCGCGACGCGGTGACGAATTACGAAGTCGACAAGACGGTGCGCGTGACGAAGAGCGCGACCGGCAACGTCAAGCGGCTGAACGCCGCGGTCGTCGTCAACAACCGCAGCGTCACCGATGCCAAGGGCAAGACGACGCAGGTGCCGCTCGCCGCCGACGAGATCGAGAAGATCACGGCGCTGGTGCGCGAGTCGATCGGCTTCAACCAGGAGCGCGGCGATTCGGTGAAGGTCGTCAACGCGCCGTTCAAGGTCGAGCCGACGGCGATCGGCCACGACGTGCCGTTCTGGAAGACGCCCGAGCTGATCGACATGGTCCGCGCCGCGGCGATGCCGATCGGGCTCGCGATCGTCGCGCTGCTCGTCTTCTTCGGCCTCGTGCGGCCGGCGGTGAAGACGGCGCTGGCGCCGCGGCCGCTGCGGCCCGCGCAGCTGCAGCGCCCGGGCGCGCGGCTCGACGCCGTCGTCGACGACGAGCCGACGATGCCCGCCCAGCTCGGCCAGCCCGCGGTGCTGCGCCAGATCGAAGGCGCGAAGGCGCTTGCCAAGGACAACCCGGCCGCGGTCGCCGGAATCGTGCGCGGCTGGGTCGGCGGCGGCGAAGCCGCCTAGCGCCGGAGCAAGACGATGGCGCTCGACGAAGCCGGACTCGAAGACGCAGCGATCCTCCTGATGTCGCTCGGCGAGGAGGAAGCCGCCGGCGTGCTGCGCCACCTTTCGCCGCGCGAGGTGCGAAGCCTCGGCGAGACGATCGCGCGCATGACGTCGGTGCCGAAGGAGCGGCTCGACAAGGTGATGGCGAAGTTCGCGAGCACCGCCCAGAGCCGCAGCCCGCTCGTCGCCGACACCGGCAACTACGTCCGCAACGTGCTCAAGAAGGCGCTCGACGAGGACAAGGCGAACCTGCTGATCGACCGCATCCTGCACGACGGCAAGCTCGCCGGCATCGAAGGGCTGAAGTGGATGGACGCGGCGTCGATCAGCGAGATGCTGCGCCACGAGCATCCGCAGATCGTCGCCGCGATCCTCGTCCACCTCGACAGCGACCAGGCCGCCGCGGTGCTGAAGAGCTTCGGCGAGCGGCACCGCAACGAGGTGCTCGTGCGCGTCGCGACGCTCGACGGCATCCAGCCTTCGGCGCTGAAGGACCTGAGCGATGTGATGGGCCGGATGGTCGCCGGCGGCGAGCAGGCGCGGCTCGCGCCGCTCGGCGGCGTCAAGACCGCGGCCGAGATGATCAACCTGCTCGGAACGACGACCGAGACCGCCGCGATCGACTACATCCGCGAGATCGACAACGACCTCGCGCAGCGCATCCTCGACAACCTCTTCACCTTCGACGACCTGATGCGGGTCGACGACCGCGGCATCCAGGCGCTGCTGAAGGAAGTGCAGTCGGAAGCGCTCGTCGTCGCGCTGAAGGGCGCCAAGCCCGAGCTGCGCGAGCGCATCCTGAAGAACATGTCGACGCGCGCCGCCGAAACGCTGCAGGAAGAGCTCGACGCCCGCGGCCCGGTGCGCGTCGCCGAGGTCGAGGCCGAGCAGAAGGAGCTGCTCAAAGTCGTGCGCAGGCTCGCCGAGGAAGGCCAGCTCGTCATCGGCGGCGGCAGCGGCGATGACTTCCTGTAGGGCGCCGGCGCCGTGCGGCCGCCAGCGGGCCGAGCGCCGGGCCGCTCCCGAGCCGGGCCGCATCCCCGCGGGGGGTCGGCCGCCGTACTCGGCGGACGGGGGGCACCGTTGAACGCGAGCAAGCCGCGTCCGGTGCCGCCGCCCGCCGAGGGCGCGCGCCCGGCGGCGCCGCGCGACGTCTACTCGCGCTTCATCCCGCGCGAGGAGCTGAGCTCGTTCGCGTCGTGGTCGTTCGGCGACGTCTCCTCCGCCGGCGCCGGCGCAAGCCCGGCCGCGCGCGTCGAGCCCGAGCCTCCCGTCGATCCCGCCGAGCAGCAGGCGCACGCGCTGCGCGCCGCGCGCCAGTCGGGCTACCAGGAGGGCTACCGCGACGGCCTCGTCGCGCTCGAAGGATTCAAGCAGAGCTTCGCGAGCCAGACGACGGCGCAGGTCGGCGCGCTGGTGCGCTCGGTCGGCGAGCAGCTCGACGCGTTGCAGCAGGAGATCGCGCGCGCCGTCGCCGTCACCGCGACCGCGCTCGCGCGCCAGGTGCTGCGCAGCGAGCTGAGGGCGCAGCCCGAGGCGGTCGCTGCGGTCGCCGAGCAGGCGATCGCGGCGCTGCTGCCGAGCGCGCGCCACGTCGTGCTGCGCGTCCATCCCGACGACCACGCGCTGATCGCCGCAAACGCCGCCGATGCGATCGCGGCGCGTGGCGCGCGCCTCGTTCCCGATCCCGCGATCGAGCGCGGCGGCTGCCGCATCGAGTCGGACATCGGCCTCGTCGACGCGACGATCGACGAACGCTGGCGGCGCGCCGTCGCCGCGCTCGACAGCGACCTGCCGTGGAACGGCGACGTCTCGTCGTCGCCCGTCATCCTCAGCAAGGCGAAGGATCCCGGCGATGCGTGACCCCGAGATCGTCGGCTCCGCTGAGGACGACAAGGCGGCGAGCGTCACCGCGAAGTGGCAGCGCTACCTCGCCGACCTGCAGGCTGCCGCGAGCGAGACGCTGCCGCTCGAGACGCAGGGCCGGCTCGTCCGCGTCACCGGCCTCGTCCTCGAAGCGGCTGGCATCCGCGTTCCAGTCGGCTCGGTCTGCGAGATCCACCAGGACGCGGTGGCCGGCGACGCGGGCGCTCCGATCGTCGCCGAGGTCGTCGGCTTCTCGGGCGACCGCGCGTACCTGATGCCGACCGGCGACGTCCACGGTCTCGCGAGCGGCGCGCTCGTCGTGCCGCGGCCGTCGCCGCTCGTTGCGATCAAGCTCGGCGTCGCGCGCCATCCCTGGCGGCGCACCGTCGACCGCACGCTGCACCTGCCGGTCGGCGACGGCCTGCTCGGCCGCGTCGTCGACTCGCAGGGCCAGCCGATGGATCGCAAGGGTCCGCTCGCGCAGGTCCACGACGAGCCGGTCGCGCGGCGGCCGATCAACGCGATGGACCGCGACCCGGTGCGAACGCCGCTCGACACCGGCGTGCGCGCGATCAACGCGATGCTCACCGTCGGCCGCGGCCAGCGCGTCGGCCTGTTCGCCGGCACCGGCGTGGGCAAGAGCGTGCTGCTCGGCATGATGGCGCGCTACACCGCCGCCGACGTCATCGTCGTCGGCCTGATCGGCGAGCGCGGCCGCGAGGTCAAGGAGTTCATCGAGGACATCCTCGGCGACGCCGGCCTGCGCCGCGCGGTCGTCGTCGCCGCGCCGGCCGACGCGCCGCCGCTCGTGCGCATGCAGGGCGCCAACTACGCAACGGTGATCGCCGAGCACTTTCGCGACCGCGGCAAGAACGTGCTGCTGCTGATGGACTCGCTGACGCGCTACGCGATGGCGCAGCGCGAGATCGCGCTCGCGATCGGCGAGCCGCCCGCGACCAAGGGCTATCCGCCGAGCTGCTTCGCCAAGCTGCCGCAGCTCGTCGAGCGCAGCGGCAACGGCACCGCCGGCGGCGGCTCGATCACCGCGTTCTACACCGTGCTCTCCGAAGGCGACGACCCGAACGATCCGATCGCCGATGCGGCGCGCGGCATCCTCGACGGCCACATCGTCCTCTCGCGCGAGCTCGCCGAGGCCGGCCACTATCCGGCGATCGACGTCGAGCGCTCGGTCTCGCGCGTGATGACCAACGTCGCGCGCAGCGACCATCTCGAAGCGGCGCGGCGCTTCCGCCAGCTGCACGCGCGCCATCAGAAGGCGCGCGACCTGATCCAGCTCGGCGCGTACGCGCCGGGCCACGACGCCGAGCTCGATCTCGCCGTGCGCCTGCACGAGCCGATGCAGCGGCTGCTGCAGCAGGACATGGCCGAGCAGGCGCCGCTCGCCGACAGCATCGCCTTTCTCCACGCCGTCCTCGCGGCGTGATCGTCTTCGACCCCACCCGAACATGCCGCAAGACCTGAACGCCCTCTCCCTCCTCCTCGCGCAAGCCGAGCGCGAGCGCGACGAAGCGCTCGCCGAGCAGTTCCGCGCCGAAGCGGCGCGGCGCGCCGCGGCGACGCAGGCCGAGCAGCTCGTGCTCTATCGCCGCGACTACGAGCGGCGCTGGCGCGCCGAGTTCTGCCGCGACGGCAAGATCGAGCTCGTGCGCTGCTACCAGGGATTCATGCAGCGCATGACGCACGCGATCGAGCAGCAGGAACGGATCGCCGGCCAGGCCGCGACGCAGGCCGAGCGCGCCGAGGCGGTCGTGCGCGGCCACGAGCTGCGCGTCGCCGGGCTGAAGAAGCTGCTCGAGCGGCGGCTGCGCGACCACGAGGTCGCCGCCGCACGGCTCGAGCAGCGCGAGAGCGACGACCGCGCGGTGCGCCAGGCGTGGAGCCGCCTCACCGCGCCGGGCCGCCCGACCGCGCTGTGAAGCCGACGATCGCGACCACGACGTTGCGCGCGTCGCCGCCGCTGCCGCCGGCGAGCGCGACGCCGCCGCTCGCT
>JASLGD010000434.1 GCA_030150305.1 Caldimonas sp.
CGCCGCCGTCGGCGTCGCGGCGGCAGATGCGCGACGTCGGCGCGACCCGCTCGCGAACCCAGAGGTCGCCGGCGGCGTCCGTGGTCGCGAGGACCCAGTCGCCGACGGCGAGCGCGTCGGCGTCGCCGCGCAGCAGGCGCGGCACGGCGCGCGCCGCGACGGCGCGCACGCCGTCGCTCAGCTCGAGGCCGGCGCGATGGACGACGGTGATGCGAAGCAGCGCGACGTCGCTCGCGCCGAGAGCGTCGGCGGCGGCGCGTGCGCGCGCGGCGAGCGTCTCGCCCAGTCCGATCGCCGCGAGGCGATCGCAATCGAAGTGGTGCATGGGGAATCCGAAAGTGCAATGCGACGCCTGCGAGAGGCGTCGACGCGACGACGCGAACGTCGGCGCACGGCGAAGTCAGCCGCGCGCGACAGGCACTTCGGTTCGGAGCTCGGGACGGGCGCGACGCGACTGCGTCGGCACGGGGTTCAGCGGCGAATCAGGCGAGCGCGCGCGAGGCGGCGGCAAGGACCTTGGAAGGCGAGGGCTTGTGCATGGTCGTCCTCCTTCGGTGCGTCGATCGAACGGCCGCTGAAGGCCGGGGCGGCGGATGCCGCGAGGGGCGCGAGTCTGGCAGACGCTCGCCGATCGGTCAACGCATCGTCGAATCTCGCCACCGCCACTTGCATCGAGCGCGTCGCGCCGCACATGCGGCCGAAGGGGGATCGCCCGACCGTATGATCCGCCGCCGACCGCTTCGCACCGAAGGACACACGCCATGAGATCACTCGCGCTCGCTCTCGCGCTCGCCCTCGCGGCGACGACCGCGCTCGTTCCCGACGCCGCCGACGCGCGCCGTCTCGGCGGCGGTGGTGCGGTCGGAATGCAGCGCACGATGCCGCCGCGCGCACCGACCGCCGCGCCTCCCGTCCAGCCGGCGGCGCCCGCAGCGACGCCGCAGGTACCGGCGACGACGGGCGCTGCCACCGCCGCCGCGCCGCGGCGCTCGTGGCTCGGTCCGGTCGCAGGCATCGCCGCCGGGCTCGGCATCGCCGCGCTGATGAGCCATCTCGGCCTCGGTGCCGCGTTCGGCGAGTTCGTGACGCTGCTCCTGCTCGCGCTCGTCGCCGTCGTCGCGGTCCGCTTCTTCATGCGTCGCCTCGCGCCCCAGCCGGCCGGCGCCGGTGCGCAGTTCGGCGGCGCCGCCGCGCCGAGGTCGGAGCCGACTGCCTTCGCTGGCAACGCCGCGGCCAGCGCCGACGTGTCCACGCGCGCGCCGGCAGCGCAGCTGCCGCGCGATTTCGACGCTGCCGGATTCGAGCGGATCGCGAAGACGATCTTCATCCGCCTGCAGGCCGCCAACGACGCCGGCGACCTCAACGACCTGCGCGCGTTCACGACGCCCGAGATGTTCGCCGCGATCCGGCTCGAGCTGCAGGAACGGCGTGCAGCGCAGCGCACCGACGTCGTCCGCGTCGACGCCGAAGTGCTCGACGTCGCGAGCGAAGCCGATCGCCAGGTCGTCAGCGTGCGCTTTCACGGCCTGATCCGCGAAGAGTCCGCCTCCGGCGCGATCCCGTTCGACGAGGTCTGGCACCTCGTGCGGCCGACCGACGGCAGCCGCGAGTGGGCGATCGCCGGCATCCAGCCGACGGAGCCGGCGCTGGCGTCCTGAGCGCAACGCCACCGCGGAGCCGCGAACGTGCTCGACATCCTCGCCCTCGGCGAGGCGATGGTCGAGTTCAACCAGACCGCTGACGCCGGCGGGCGGCTCTACCTGCAAGGCTTCGGCGGCGACACGTCGAACTTCGCCGTCTCGGCGGCGCGCCAGGGCGCGCGCGTCGGCTATCTCTCGGCGCTCGGCGACGACGTCTATGGCGCGATGCTGCGCGCGATGTGGCGCAGCGAAGGGATCGACGACTCCGGCGTCGTCACCGACCGCGACGCCTTCACCGCGATCTACTTCGTCACCCACGACGCCGCGGGCCACCACTTCCACTTCTTTCGCACCGGCTCGGCGGCGAGCCGGCTGACGTTCGCGCAGCTGCCGGCCGACGCGTTCGCGCGGACGCGCGTCCTCCACCTCTCGGCGATCTCGCTCGCGCTCTCGGCGACGGCGCGCGAGACGTGCTTCGCCGCGATGCACGCCGCACGCGCAGCGGCAGCGATGGTCTCGTTCGACACCAACCACCGTCCGCGCCTGTGGTCGACCGCGACCGCGCGCGAGGCCGTCGAGCAGGCGATCGCGCTCGCCGACATCTGCCTGCCGGGATTCGACGACCTCGCCGCGCTCACCGGGCTCGCCGATCCCGAGGCGATGGTCGCGCATTGCCTCGCGCTCGGCGCCCGCATCGTCGCGCTCAAGCACGGCGGCCACGGTGCGTGGCTCGCCGACGGCTCGCGCATCGTGCGCATCGCTGCGCACGCGTGCCGGCCGGTCGATGCGACGGGAGCGGGCGACGCGTTCGGCGGCGCGTTCGTCGCCCGCATCGTCGCCGGCGACGACCTCGAGACCGCGGGCCGCTACGCAGCGGCGACCGCGGCGCTCTCGACCGAGGGCTACGGCGCCGTCGAGCCGATCCCGCGCGCCGATCGCGTCCGCGCCGCGCTGCAGCAGTCCTCGTAGCGCGCTCGCGCGCTAGCGCTCGACCTCGGCCTTCAGGTTCGCGAGGCCGCGCTCGAAGTCCCTGCCGATCATCTTGTCGATGTTGCTGAACAGGCCCATCAGCTTCATCATGAACGGCGCCGGCCCGCGCATCGTCCACTGCACGTCGGTGCTGTCGCCGCTCGGCACGAGCGCGAACTCGGTGACGTTGTGGCCCTCGAACGGCTTGATGAAGTCGAGCTGGATGACGACCTTCGACGGCGGCGCGACGTCGCGGATCTCCATCCTGCCGGCGCCGACCTTGCGCGATCCCTCCCACGCGTAGATCGCGCCGGTGCCGCTCTCGGCGCCGGAGAGCGTGCGCCGCATCTCGGGGTCGAGCTTTTCCCACGGCGACCAGCGCGGCCACTCGCGAAAGTCGGCGATCAACGGATAGATCGCCGCCGGCGACGCGCGCATCTGCGCGCTGCGCCGGACCGAGAAGCTGCCGGGCCGCATCGCCGCGACGAGGACGATGGCGAGCACGCCGACGACCAAGATCGTGAACACGGTCAGCCACATGCGAAGCCTCCGAGGTCGAACGATGGGCGACTCTACGACGCCGACGGGCCCTGGAACGATCCGGATCGGTAGGTCAGGACGAGCGTGTCGCGGTGTCCGTAGCCTTCGAGCGGCTGGATCGGCGTGCTCTCGTGGATCACGCGCGCGTCGTCGAGGACGAGCGTCGTCCACGGCTCGAGCATCGTGAAGCGCTGGCCGGCGGGGCCGTCGGCTTGGAAGACGCGCGTCTCGCCGCCCTTGACGCCTTCGCGACCGACGAGCGCGACGACGACGAGGTCGACGCCGTCGCGATGCGCGCCTTCGGGAGTCGGCCGGCCGATGCCGTCGGTGGTGTCGATCCGGAACTGGTGCGCCTCGACGTACCACGGCTGCTCGCCGCGCAACGACGACGCGAGCCGCGCGAACGCGACCAGGATGCGCTGCCACGCCGGCGCCGCGAGGACGGCCGCGGAGATCGGCTCGAACCAGCGCTCGATGCCGCCGTGGAGCGCGTTGTATTCGACCGGCTGCCAGTGCGCCCGCTGCGCGACGAGCCGCGCGCCGCCGCCCTCGACGACGAAGCTGGCATGGCGGCGCCGCCGGTAGCGGCCGCCGTCGCGCAGATGCGCGTCGGGCGGCAGGTCGTCCCACGACGGCCGCAGCGCGTCGAGCTCGACGATCGTCGTCGCGACGAAGCGCGCGAAGTCGGCCGGCGCGAGCACCGCGTGGCCGGCG
>JASLGD010000440.1 GCA_030150305.1 Caldimonas sp.
CGCGATCTCGCCGGCACGGATCCGCGCCAGCGTGCCGACGTCGATCACCGGCGTGCGGCCGAACTCGCGCAGCGCGCGCAGCGGCGAGACCGGCGAGCGGCGCAGGCCGAGCTTGCCGAGATCGCCGACGGTGAGGTCGGCGAGGAAGCTCGCGAGCGCGTCGCCGACGCGCCGCGGCAGGCTGCCGAGCACGATCGACGTCTTCTGCGTCGGCCGGCCGAGGACGTCGCGCAGCACGACGTTGACTGGCGAGCGCACCGAGAGCGTCGTCGCGACGCCGTGCTCGGCGAGGTCGAGCGCGATCTCGGCGCCGGTGTTGCCCATGCCGACGACGAGCACGCGGTTGCCGGCGAACGGCGCCGCGTCGCGGTAATCCCGGCTGTGCACGATCGTGCCCGCGAACGCGCCCTGCCCCTCGATCGCGGCGACGTTGGCATGCTGGTTCGCTCCCGTCGCGACGACGACGGTGCGGGCGCCAAACGCGGCGCCCGAGCGCGTCTCGACGCGCCAGCCTTCGCCGTCGCGAACGATCGCGGTCGCCTCCTCGCCCAAGCGCGGCGCGATGCCGAAGCGCGCCGCGTACGCGTCGAGATAGTCGACGACGCCCTGGCGCGACACGTAGCGCGGCGCTTCGGCGGGAAACGGCATCCCCGGCAGCGCCGACAGCGACTTCACGGTGTGCAGGTGCAGCCGCTCGTAATGCGAACGCCACGACGCGCCGACCGCGCTCGCCTTCTCGAGGACGAGCGGCGTGCATCCCTTGCCGGCGAGCGTCGCCGCGACCGCGAGCCCGGCCGGGCCGGCGCCGATCACCACGACCTCGCTCGCTGCCATGCGCATCCTCCGGCACCAAGGATAGTGCCGGTTCATTTCTATAATCGCGCGCCGTTGCGTCGCACCTGCGCCGACGCCGGGCTCGGGAGATTCCATGGCACGAATTCATGGAGCCGCGATCGGCTCTCGTTGCGCGGCCCTCGCGCTGTTCGCCCTCGCGGCCACGGCGGTGCACGCCGACGACCGCTTCGTGATCTCGGCCGACGGCCAGGAGGTCACCGACTCGACGACCAAGCTCGTCTGGCGGCGCTGCAGCGAAGGCCAGCACTGGGACGGCAAGACCTGCACCGGCAAGCTCCTCAAGTTCAAGTACGCCGACGCCAAGCAGGCAGCCGAGGCGGCGGCGAAGGCGAGCGGCAAGGCGTGGCGGATGCCGACCCGCGAGGAGCTCGTCTCGCTCTACGACGAGAAGCTCAAGCGCAAGCCCAAGCTCGACGGCCGCGTCTTCCCGGCGGCGACCAACGGCCCGTTCTACGCGACGCGCGCCGGCAGCGACGACAACCTCAACGCCTGGCTCGTCAACTTCCGCAACGGCCGCGTCAGCGGCTATGCCGGCCAGTCGAACTTCCCGCTGCGGCTCGTGCGCGCGCCGTAGCGCGCGACGCGATCCGCCTCAGGCGCTGCGCTCGAGCGCGAACACCTCGACCGGCGCCGACTTGCCGCGCAGCTCGACGGCGCCGAGCGCCTCGATCCGGAAGTCGCTGCCGAGCTCGGCGCGCGTCGCCGCGTCGACGAGGATCGCGCGCGCCACCGCCTTGGTGTGCTGCTCGAGCCGCGCCGCGACGTTGACGGTGTCGCCGATGCACGTGTAGGTCGCGCGCTGCTGCGTGCCGGTGTAGCCGGCGACGAGGTTGCCGCTGCCGATGCCGATCCCGATCCGGATCGGCGCGCGGCCGGTGCTCCTGCGCTCGACCGCGAGCAGCTCGATCAGCTCGATCATGTCGAGCGCGGCGAGCGCCGCCGCCTCGGCGTGACGCTCGAGCGGCAGCGGCGCGCCGAAGATCGCCATCAGCCCGTCGCCGATGATCTGGTTGACGACGCCGCCGCGGCCGTTGATGGCGTCGAACATCAGCGTGTAGTACGAGTTCAGCAGCTCGATCGTCTCTTCGGGCGGCTGCGACTCGACGAGCGACGTGAAGCCGCGGATGTCGCAGAACATGACCGTCGCGTCGACGTGCCGACCCTGCAGCGCGAAGCCCGACTGCTGCAGGTCCTGCGCGACCTCCGAGGTCGCGAAGCGCCGCACGAGCTCCTTCTGCTGGTCGCGCAGGCGCTTCTTCTCGAGGCTGGCGCCGATCCGCGCCTTCAGCAGCACCGCGTTGACCGGCTTGCTGAGATAGTCCTCGGCGCCGAGCTCGATGCAGCGCACGACGTTGGCGATGCCCTCGAGCGACGAGGTCACGATGACCGGCAGGTCGTGCAGCGCCCGGTCGCCCGTGAGCTGCTCGAGGACCTGGAAGCCGTCCATCTCCGGCATCTCCATGTCGAGCAGCAGGAGGTCGTAGCTGCCCTGGCGCAGCATCTCGAGCGCGACCCGGCCGTTCGCCGCGCACTCGACCGCATGCCCCTGCAGCTCGAGGCTGCGCTGCAGCAGCAGCCGGTTGACCTTGTTGTCGTCGGCGACGAGCAGCCGCGCCGGCCCGCGCAGCGCATCAGGCACGGCGCAGCTCCTGGAGACGCGCGCTGACGCGCTCGTACTCGCGCGCCAGCGCGTCGAGCTCGGCGCCGCCGCCGCCGGCGGGAATGCCGTTCAGCTCGAGGTCGCGCGCGAGCGTGCCGAGCCGGGTCGCGCCGAACGTGTTGGCGTTCGACTTCAGCGAATGCGCCGCGCGGCGGAACGCCTCGGGGCGCGCCGTCGTCGCCGTCGCGCGCAGCTCGGCGAGCATGCGCGGCGCTTCCTCGAGGAAGGTGTCGACGAGCTCGGCGACGAAGTCGGCGCCGGCGCTCTCCTGCAGCTCGAGGAACAGCGCGTTGTCGATCGGCGGCGCGTCGGCCATCGTCATCTCCCGTTTCGCACCGGCACCGCGGCGAGCGCCTCGACCAGGCGATCGACCCGGATCGGCTTGGTCAGGTAGTCGTCCATCCCGGCCTCGATGCACATCTCGCGGTCGCCCTGCATCGCGTTGGCGGTCATCGCGACGATGCGTGGCCGCGC
>JASLGD010000501.1 GCA_030150305.1 Caldimonas sp.
CCGGCCCGCGTCGAAGAAGCCGCGGCGGCGAGCGTGCACGCGCCGGTCGACGTCGCCGCGCGCGTGCGCTCGCTCTGGTCGTGACGGCGGCGCCGTTCGCAAACGAGAAGGCGGCAGCGCAGGTCGCCCCGCGCTGCCGCCGGTGAAGGGCCGCCGCCGTTTCGACGTCGGCCCGACTGCTGCGTCGTCAGATCTTGTCGACGGCGCTCTTGACCTTCTCCTTGGCGTCGCCGACGGTCGACTGCACCTTGCCGGCGGCCTTGTCGGCCGTGCCCTGGTCGCGCAGGTTCGGACTGCCCGTCGCCTTGCCCACGTTCTCCTTGATGCTGCCCTTGGCCTCTTCCATGCGCCCCTTGACCTGGTCCTTGTTCATCGCCTGACCCTTTCGCTTGGTTGACTGCGGGCGGTGCGTCGATCTGGCGTCGCTCGCCCGTTGCCGCACTGTGGTCGAAGCGGCGCGCGCCGGGTGTCGGCGTGCGCTGTCGCGCTGCGTAGGAAAGCGTCGCTCGTCGCTGCCGGTCGCGTGCTAGCCGGGTGTCGGCGGCTCGGTCTTGAAGACGCCGCGGATGTTGAGCGCAGCGAGGCAGAGCTGGAGGACGACGAGCGCCCACGCGCTGGAGTGCCAGCCCCAGGCGATCCACATCGCGTTGCTGACGAGGAACGCCCAGAAACCGATCGCGCGCCGATGCTTGTGCGTCGAGGCGACGAGCCAGGCGGCCCAGACGGTCACGGCCATCGCCGGCCACTGCACGAGATCGAGCCAGTCCATCGTCCGTTCAGGGGACCTTCACCGTTGTCGCGGCACAGGCGTCGAGGCTACAGTGTCCGTTCCCCTCGACTCCGCCGCGTCGCGCGTGATCGACATGCAGCATCCCGTCTCTTCGCCTCTCGTGCGTCTCTCGTTGCTCGTCGTCCTCGTCGCCGGCTGCGCGACGCCGCCCGCAGAGCAGGCGCCGCCGCCGCGCCAGGAGCCCGCGAAGCCCGCTCCGGCGCCCGCAGCCGCGCCCGCACCCGCGGCTCCGATCGTCGCCGCTCCCTTCAGCGACGCCGTCGCGCGCGCCGGCGATCGGCTGCTGCAGGACGCGACCGCCGCGCTCGGCGCCGGCCCGCGCGAGCTCGTCATCGATCCGCTGATCGACGCCAACACCGGCCAGCAGACCAACGGCACGGTGCAGATGGGCGCGCAGCTCGCCGGGCTGATCACGCGCCGCGTGCCGACCTGGAACGTGCAGGCGCTGACGCGCGCTGCGCTCGCCGCCAAGCCGCTGCTCCTGATCGGCACGCTGACGCCGATCAACACCAAGGCGGCGAAGGACGAGAACGCCGACGCGTTTCGCATCTGCCTGGTCCTGATCGACCTCAGGACGAACAGGCTCGTCGCCAAGCGCGTCGACCGCGCGACGCTCGCGAGCGTCGACGCCGAGCCGATCGCGCTCTTCCGCGAGGCGCCGACCTGGGCGCTCGACGCGACGGCAGAGGCCTACATCAAGAGCTGTCAGGGCAGCAATCCCGGCGATCCGATCGCGCCGGCGTACCTGCAGCGCCTGCCGGCCGCGGCGCTCATCAACGAGGCGACGCTCGCCTTCACCGACAACAAGATGGCCGACGCGTACCGTCTCTACCGCGAGGCCCGCTCGCTCGCCGCGCCCGACGACCTGCGCGTCCTGAACGGCCTCTACACGACGAGCTGGAAGACCGGCCGCAAGAAGGAGGCCGGCGAGGCGTTCGGCAAGATCATCGACATCGGCCTCGACAACAAGAAGCTGCCGATCAAGCTCTTCTTCAACCCCGGCACGACGACGCTGCTGCAGTCGTCGGACCTGCAGGCGCAGTACGCGCTCTGGCTGCAGGAGGTCGCGAGCCACACCGCGGCGCGCGATGCCTGCCTCAAGGTCATCGGCCACACCAGCCGCACCGGCGATCCGCAGGCCAACGAGGTGCTGTCGCAGAAGCGCGCCGCCGTGATCAAGCAGAGCCTCGAGCGGCAGAACCGCAAGCTCGCGACGCGCGTCACCGCCGAGGGCGTCGGCTCGCGCGAGATCATCGTCGGCCTCGGCACCGACGACCTGCGCGACGCGCTCGATCGGCGCGTCGAGTTCCGCAGCGCCGACTGCCGCTGACCGCCGGCTCGGCATCCGCCTAGCGTTGCGCCGCAGCCGCCTTGACGGCGGCGCCGTTGGCGCGGATCGGCCGCGCTGCGTCGTGCAGCGTCCCGAAGCGGCGGGCCGGCTCGCGTTGCGCGACGAGCTGCAGCAAGAGCCGCATCGTCGCGTCGACGCTCTGGTCGAGGCCCATGCGCGCGACGGCGCGTTGGCGCGCCGCCGCGGCCATCGCGGCACGCGCCGCGTCGTCGGCGAGCAGCTCGACGACGCGCGTCGCGAGCATCTCGACGTCGCCGGCGTCGGCGAGCCAGCCGGTGACGCCATGGGCGACGAGGTCGGGAATGCCGCCGACCTTGCAGGCGACGACGGGAACTCCGCTCGCCATCGCTTCCATGACGGCGAGCGGCATCGCCTCGGTGAGCGACGACGAGACGACGACGTCGAGCTCGTTGAAGACCGCGGGCATGTCGTCCTGGCTGCCTGCGAAGTGCACCGCGTCGGCGATGCCGAACTGCCTGGCGAAGATCCGCAGTTGCTTCAGCATCGCGCCGTCGCCGACGAGGACGAACTCGGCGGTCGGGACCTGCGCGCGCACCGCGACCGCCATGCGCAGGAACAGGTCGGGCCCCTTCTCGGCCGAGAGCCTGCCGACGAAGCCGACCAGCGGCGTCTGCGCCGCGACCGCGAATTTCGTGCGCAGCGCGCCGTCGCGGACGCGCTCGGGCCGGAAGCGCTCGGTGTCCACGCCGTTCGGCAGGTAGTGCACCAGGCTCGGGTCGATGCCGACGCCGAGCGCCTGGAAGTAGCTGTGCCGGCAGACGACCGCGAGCTGCGTTCCGGCGAGCTTGTGCACTTCCATGTCGAGCGTCGTCATCGCGCGGCCGTGCACGGTCGCGAGCACGGGCCGGCCGCTCAGCCGGCCGGCGAGCGCGGCGAGCACGTGCGCGTTCGGCAGGTGCGACTGGATGACGTCGATCGATCGCGACTGGATCAGTGCGCTCGCGAGCTGGATCGACTGCCACGACGGCTCGTCGGTGACCTGGGTGATGAAGACGTCGGCGCCGGCGTCGCGCAGCTGGTCGGTGAACGGGCTCTCGAACGGCGCCAGCACCGAGACGCCGAAGCGATCGCGCGGCAGCCGCTCGACGAGGCGTACCACATAGTTCTCCATCCCGCCGACGATCGCGTTGCCGACGATCTGGAGGATGTTGGTTCGGGCGGAGGCGGTCACCGGAAGGGCCGAGTCGTGGTTCATGTGGTGGTGGTCAGCAGCAGACGTCGCGCAGTCGAAGGGGAGGGCCTGCGTCGGCGTTCGCAGCGGGCGATCCGACACGAGAAGCGGTCGAGGGCACATCGGCACGGCCGAGCCAGGCGGCGGCGGTGCCGCCCCAGATGCGGTCGCGCGCTTCGGCAGCGACGTCGAGCTCGTCGAGCAGCGTGTGCACCCAGCCCATGCGCTCGGCGATCTCGGCGCCGCTGCACGGCAGGAAGCAGTCGCTGCCGAACTGCAGCAGCTCGGCGCCGAGCACCTCGAGCGCGCGGCCGAGCGCTTCCTTGCGGTACGGCGGCGGCGGCCCGAACGAGATGTCGAAGCGAAACATCGACGCGTCCGGCGGCACGCCGAGGATGCGGTCGATCAGGCCGACCGCGATCGCTTCGTCGACCCAGGGCCAGCCGAGATGCGCCAGGCAGACCTTGAGCCCGGGGTGGTCGCGCAGCGCCTCGAAGAACGTCGGCCGGCAAAAGCGACCGGAGCGGCCGTCGATGAAGATGCCGCTGTGAAAGAGGAGCGGGATGCCGAGCCGCTGCGCCTCCGCGAACACCGGCTGCACGTCGGCGTCGTGCGGATACCAGCCGGTCGGCACCATCTTCGCGCCCGAGAGGCCGAGCGTCTCGACGGCGTGGCGCAGGTCGCGCGGCGCCTCCGGGTCGCGCGGGTCGACGACGGCGAAGCCGACGAGACGGTCGCGGTGGCCGCGCACGAGGCGCGCGAGATGCGCGTTGCCGCGGCGCAGCGACTCGGCGTCGTCGAGCGAGAAGCCCGGGCTCAGGAACGGCGCGAGCAGGACGCCGACGTCGACGCCGGCGTCGTCGAGCGAGCGCAGCACGTCGTCGCTGCGCTCGCTGCCGCTGCAATGGAGGTGGGCGTCGACGATCATGGCGCGACGCCGGTGCTGTCGGCGGCCACGATCGAGACGCAATCCGAGGTGCTGCGGCTGGCCGCGCGGTGGTCGCGGCGCGCCGGATGCGCCTGGTCTTGCAGTGCGATCAAGTCGAGGTGCCGCGCGGCGCCCCTCCGGATGACGACGCAGGCGCGGACTTGGTTGTGGTGCAGCGGCCGAAGCCGGACAGACGTCGGCAAATGGTGTGCCGCTTCGGTTAAGGTGGCGGCCATGCGCTCGTCGATCGTCGCGAGGTTGCCGCGATCGGTGCGCGCCGCGCTCGCGGCGACGCTCGTCGCCGTGCTCTGCGGCTGCGCATCGGGCCCGCGCGCGCCGCAACGCGCGCCGGTCGACGCCGGCGGCGAGCGCGACGGTCCGGGCGCGAATCCGCCCGCCGACCTCGTGCGCCGCCCCGATGCCGAGCCGCGCATCGAGCCGATCCGCGTCGGCGGCGCCAACAAGCCGTACCAGGTCGCCGGCAGGACGTACGTGCCGGAGACGCGCGACGTGCCGTTTCGCGAACGCGGGCTCGCGTCGTGGTACGGCCGCAAGTTCCACGGCAAGATGACGTCGAGCGGCGAGCCGTACGACATGTACGCGATGACCGCGGCGCACCCGACGTTGCCGATCCCGAGCTATGCGCGGATCCGCAACCCGGCGAACGGCCGCGAGGTGCTCGTGCGCATCAACGATCGCGGCCCGTTCGTTCCGGGTCGCATCGTCGACCTCAGCTACACCGCGGCGTTGAAGCTCGATCTCCTGCGCGGCGTCGCTCCGGTCGAGCTCGAGCGGATCACGTTCGACGACATCCGCACCGGCGCGTGGCGCGGCAGCGGCACGCCGCACAACGACGTCGATCCTGCGCCGCTGCAGCTCGCCAGCGCAGCCGCGGCTGCGCCGGCGCCTCCGCCTGCGATCGCCACGTCGCCTGCGATCGCCGTGCCAGCCGCCGCGCCGATCGCCGCGCCGACCGCGGGGTCGATTGCAGCGCCGAATGCAGCGGGGAATGCAGCGCCGAGTGCGACGCCGACTGCGCAGACCGCGGCGCCGGTCGCCATCGCGACGACTTCGAGCGTCGCGCCGATTCCGATCGCGGCGACGAGGACCGTGTCGACGCAGGACGTCGCGCTCGTCGCCGCCTCGCCGACGGTTGCCGAAGGCGGCCGCTTCTGGATCCAGCTCGGCGCCTTTCGCGCGCGCGACGGCGCCGAGACGTTCCGCGGCCAGGTCGGCAACGACGCCGCGGTGCGCTGGCTCGAGCCGCTGCTCGTGATCGTCGGCGACAACGCGCCGTACCGCGTCCAGGCCGGTCCCTACCGCAGCCGCGACGAAGCCGACGAAGCGGCGCAGCGCGCGCGTGCCGCGCTCGCGATCGTTCCCGTCGTCGTCGAGCGGCGATGACTGCGGCGACGCGCGACGCGGCGACGCGGCCGCGGCAGGCGATCGTGTTCACCGGCCACATGGTCGATGCGCCCGATCGGCCGGTGCCGCGCTTTCCGCCGCGCCTCGTGCCGGCGGCGGCGCGCGCGATCGAGCGCGCGCTCGCCACGCTCGACGCCGGCGCA
>JASLGD010000512.1 GCA_030150305.1 Caldimonas sp.
GTTGCTGAAAGACCCTGTGTACCGCCCCGCGCTCGCGGCTTGACCGTGGCAGTGGGCTGGGACGACGCGCGCACGGCTCGGGCTTACGAGCGCTTCTGTCAGCGGCATGGGCGTTATCGGCAGGCCAACGAAGCGCTCGCGTGGCATGCCGCGGCCGTCGCTGGTCAGCGGATCCTCGATGTCGGTGCCGGCACTGGTCGGACCGCCGAGGCATTGCTGCCGCACATCGGCGAGTCGGGCTTCGTGCTGTGCGTGGAGCCAGCGGCAGCAATGCGCGAGGCTGGCATGCGGCGCCTGCGCGATTCGCGCGTGCGGTGGACCGACCGACTGCCGGAGAGTCGCTGCGACGTCGCTGCGGGCGGATTCGATCGCGTGGTTTGCGGTGCGGCGATCTGGCAGATGCTGCCGATCGACAAGACGCTGGCGCGATGGGCAGCCCTGCTCGCACCCGGCGGTGCGCTCGTGTTTGACATTCCTGCGCTGTACCTGCTCGAACCCGATCGCCCGGGCGGCGGCCGCGATCCCCTGTTGCAGGACTTGGCGGCGGCACTGATGCGTTGCTCTGCGTCGTCGCGCGAGGCGGGGCTGACCGCGGATGGCATGCACGCCGACGCACCCCCATGCAGCGTCGCCGACATCGAGCGGATGCTCGCGGCGGTCGACCTTCGCGGCGAGCGTTGGTCGTTCGAAGTGCGCCTCACGCAGGCGGCGTTTCGTGACTGGCTCAAGATTCCGCCGGTGTCCGAGGGGTTGTTCCCCGGCCGGTTGCCCGAAGAGCGCGAGCGCCGGCTCGACGCCGCCTACGCCGAGGTCGATCAGCGGTCGTGGCGGCGCGAGCGCTGGCTCGGTTGGACCGCATGGCGCACGCCCTGATCGCCGCGCGTCAGCGCGCAGCGCCGGTTCGCGAGTTGATCGACGCGACCGATGCGCTCGCCAATCCGGGCCGGATACGGCAGTCGGCAGTCGCGCAAGGCTACCTGTTCGTCCGACATCTCGCGCCATTGACGAAGGTGCGGCAGCTGCGCGCGGACGTGCTCGCGCAGTGCGCGCGCCGCGGCTGGCTCGACGGCGATGCGCCCCGCTCGCGAGCGGTCGCCCGTGCGCACGCCGCAAGCAGCGCGACGGACAAGGCGTTGCTCGAGTTGCAGGGCGACGTGCAGATCCTGCCGGCGTTCGCCGCACTTCGCGACGAGCCGGCCATCGTCTCGGTTCTCGAAGCGCTGTTCGGCGCTCGACCGCGAGGCGGTCACGGCGACGTTTGCAGACTTGCCTTCCCTGCCGACCTGGAGCGGACGACGCCACCGCATCAGGATCACTTCTACCTCCGTGCCGCAGGGCCCTTGTGGACGGCGTGGATTCCGCTTGGCGATTGCCCACCTGCGCTCGGCGGCCTCAAGGTGCTGCCGGGCAGCCACGCACAGGGTCTGTGGTCGCACGACGGCGGCAAGGGCGAGGAGCGATTCATTGAAGACGACGACGATGCCGCCTGGGCCGGCACGAGCTTTCGCGCCGGCGACGTCCTGTTCGTGAATGCGCTGACCGTG
This sequence comes from Caldimonas sp., assembly GCA_030150305.1. Taxonomy (GTDB): domain Bacteria; phylum Pseudomonadota; class Gammaproteobacteria; order Burkholderiales; family Burkholderiaceae_C; genus Schlegelella_A. Next base: position 1,545 of record JASLGD010000512.1, read on the forward strand.
CACGGCGCGCGCCCGAACCTGACAGCCAATCGCATCCGCTTGTCGGTGGACTACCGCTACCGACCGCTCGCGGCACCGGCGTAGCGCGCTCGCTCGTGAACCCGCGCACTGCGTTCGAGCGCGACGGCTGGTACGTCTGGCGTGGGGTCGTCGGGAGCGACGAGGTCGCGTCTTTGAACGAGCTCTTCGCTTCGATCGTTCCGGGCGACGACAGTCCGACAGGCCCCGACTGCCCGCTGGCCGAGGTGAGCGGCGCCGCGCGGACCAACGAGCGACTCGGATCCGCTGTGCGCGATCGGCGGTTCGGGGTGCTCGCGGCCGCGGTGCTCGGGGCCAGCCGCGTCCAACTGTTGCAGGACTCGCTGCTTGCCAAGCCAGCGCGCAACGGAGGCGTGGTCGCATGGCATCAGGATCACACCTACGTCGGCTTCCTCACTCCGCCGCGGGTGGTGTCGTTGCGAATTGCTCTACGTGCCGAGACCGAGGCTTCGGGCTGCCTTCGAGTCGTCAGCGGCAGTCACCGCTGGGGTCCGATCGGCCCGGTCCGGGCGCTGACGCAATCGCGCGTCCATTCGCTGGTTCGATCGCTTGATGCCGAGCAGCAAAACGCTCTCGCCAGCGCCGTCCCGCTCGTGCTCGATCCGGGTGACGCCTCCATCCACCACTGTCTGACGTTGCACGGCAGCGGCCCGAATCGCAGCGCCGAGCCGCGCCGCACGATCATCCTGCGCATGTTCGACGGCGACGCCCGGCTCGACGCGTCGCGCCTGCCGTCCACTGCCCGAAGCCACTTTCCAACCGACGCCAGCGGCACCTTGGCTGTCTCGGCCTTCCCGCTTGTCTTCGGTTGAAATGCCCGCGCCACTACCCGCCGTAGAAGCTCTTCATGAACGCTGACACTTCGGTCGATCGGCGCTGCAAGCGAGCGGCGTTCACAGCGGCCTGCCAGGGCTCGAAGGCGCGCAATTCATGTTCGCGGCCCTTCCAGGCCTCGCTTGGCAAGATATCCGTCGCAAGTGCGTTGTGGTCGCCAGTCTCGCGCCACCACGTCGGGTGGTGGATCTGGGTGCCGAATTCGCGCCGGTCAACCTCCATGCGCTGATAAGACGCGGTGCCCGGCAGGATGAAGAAACTCTGGCTCGAGACCCACCCGCTGCTCGGACCGGTGGCGTCGTCGATCGAGGCGACAAAGTCCTGTGTCTCCCGAGCGGTGAGCGGCGTCTCACCGGGGAAGTTGAACAGCACGTAGGTATCGTGGGCGAGCTCGATCGTGTTGGCGTGCGCGATCGTGTCGCGCGACCGGCGCAGGTAGCCAACGGGATCCGGGCTCTTCGCCATGCGCCGGGCCATCGTCTCGCTGCCGGTGTCGAGTCCGAAGTCGACCTTGAAGCGGCAGGCGCGCAACTTGTCGAGCAGCGCTGGTGTCATCAGGTCGGCGCGCGTCTCGCACCAGAACATGTTCGGCAACTCGCGTGCGAGGATGCCGTCGAGCAGCGCGTTGGTCCACTGGCGGCTCGCGCCGAACAGCGGATCGGCGAAGCAGATCAGCCGCGGCGCATGAGTTCGGGTGAGCGAGTCGAGGATGACGAGCGCATCCTCGACCGCGTAGTGATTCCAGCTCGTGCCGCGCTGCGGCTCGGCGCAGTACGCGCACTTGAACGGGCAGCCGCGTGAGAGCGCCAGCCACAACACGCGCTGGTCGGCGTCGTGCCACGGATAGGTCTCCCAGTCGATGCGCTCCGGCTGCGTCATTCGCAACGGTGTGCCCTGCAGAACCCTGGTGCGAGCCGGGCGGAGCGGCCGATGCTCGCACAGCGCGCGCAGCGGATGTTCGCCGTCACCGCGGACGACGAAGTCGAACAGCCGCTCGGCATCGACGAAATCGAAGGGCATCGCTGTCGCGTGATGCCCTCCCACGACGATCGGCACGTCACCACGGAGCGCCCGGATCTTGCGCGCCACCGCCACTGCGCCCAGGTAGTGAAGGCTCGTCCAGCAAGAGATGCCCACCAAGGCGACATGCTCGAGGGCAGCGGCCAATGGTTGGTCAATGGCGAGCGCTACGGACCCCTCGCCGTGATCGGTGTGAGGCGTCTCGCGGTCGAGCTCGATCACGCGGACATCGACAAGGTCGCGCACGAACCCCGCCAGGCTGTGCAGGTGCGGCTTGGATGCCACCCGCGCACTCCACCAAGTGGCAGCGTGAAGCACTGGCGGTGCAACCAAAAGAAGTGTCGGTCGAACCACGGCGAGGAGGAGATGCGGCTGGTTGTCGAATCTACGCCGTAATTGCCATCAGCAGCCTGGTCGGCCCGCCGCGCGGACTGTCGTCCGGGATGCATCGGCCCTGCATCGGACGGCGCTCTACCGGGGTGACCGTCCGCGATGACCCAGAAGATCAGACTCAAAGCGTGGCACCAGTTGCAGGTACACCTGCCATAGCTGTTGCATCGCTGGATCAATCACCCTAGAAAAGCGGGATTCCATTCGCTGAACC
>JASLGD010000590.1 GCA_030150305.1 Caldimonas sp.
GCTCACCGAGCGCTGGCGAGCTCGGTTGCTGCCGCCTTCCTGGCCGGTTGCGGAAGCGACGCAATCAGCCCTCCTCATCGTCCTTAAGAGAAGCGACCAGCCCTGTTGGTCCGGGCGCCGTCAGGATGTACGGATCGCACAGAACGGGACGTCGATGCTGGCGGAGCGACGTTATATCGAGCGGGACGATGCCGACATGAGAGGCTTCGACCGGCTCGTGACGTTCGGTCCGCTACCGCCCTGCTCTTGATGGTCCCCGGTGCGGGTGTACGGTCGCTCGAACCAGCTGCTCGCGTGGGGGACGGCGGTTCAGACGGCGTCTCCTAGAGAACTCTTCGTGGCTTACGACCTTTGTCTAACGGGCTGGCGCCAATCTGAGCTTTGCAGCATTACTCAGCGCTCCGTCTAATTCAGAAGATTTCAGCAGCCATGTATCTCTCCCGCAAGAGCCTTGTCCCACTCGCGCTCGCCGGCGGTCTGTTCGGTACGCCGGCGCTCGCGCCGGTTCACGTCCCGGGCGCGTCCGGAGGCGTAGCTCATCCCCTGGTTGTGCAGGTCGCGGCCGACGAGCGCGCGGTTCGCGGGCGCCGCCAGATCCGAGGCGCGAAGCTGCGCTTCGTCCTGAGGCGGGCCGTTGCTCCGGTGCGTGGCGCCGGGACACGGATCCGAGCGGCGGCACAGCGTATTGAGACACGTCGTGCACCCCATGACTGGTTCGCGCGCGGACCGCCTCGATCGTCCGGTCTTTGACCTCGAGGCGGGACGGCGCTACACGCCGCCCCGCTCTCGTCTCACGAGAGAGATCCGGGCAGACAACCTGGAGACGCTCGGCGCACCCGACCGGTCCCGATCCGCCACGCGATCTAACGCGCGGTGATGAGCCGTGTGGGATCACCATCGGCTCAATCCGCGTCACGGTCCGGCGGCGTGCCGGTGCGGGTCCCCCGATATGCCATCAGCGAGAACGGCTCGGTCACAGAGCAAACCGAAAAGATCACTGAAGAAGGTTCCGATGACCACAACCCTGACCAACACCAAGACCGAAGAACACACTCACGACCTCGCCCGCGACGCGGAACGCCGCCGACGGCGCGTCCAGGTCCGACGCGTCGCTGTCATCCGCCCCGAACAGGCCCATTTCAAGCTGCGGCCCATCCGCGGATCGCTCGAAGCAAAGTAGGACCGAAAAGCAACGGGGCGGCCAACGGCCGCCCCGTTCCGCTTCTCCCGTACACACAACCCGAAGGCGTAGGAGGACCAGATGGTTGACCCCCACTTCCCCAACGCTAATACGAGGGGACGGCAGAAGGCCGATGTCCGGCTCGCTCTCCGCGTGTCGTCAGTTTCAGAAGGCGACTTGAGACCGGCGTGCACTTCTGCTCCAGCCGGATCGTTAGCAGCGATCTTGCAAGCACAACGCTCTGGCACGTGCGCGCTATCCGCGCGAAGCGCGTCTCTCGCAGTAGGCGACGAGATGCCCGTCGAATCCCAGAAGCAGGGCGCGGCCGGCCGCCGTGCCCGCCGGCACCTGCTGGTGCTCCACGTCTGCAGGGGTCACGGCACCGCGGTGACCGCGTTCGGCTCCGATCGGCAGCGCCGTGCGCGTCGAGCGCGCGATCGCGATCGTGGCCGAGGGATCGCGCGACCACGGCGGCCGGCGGGATCGAGGCCTCGCCGAGGCGCTCGCCGCTTCGGTCGGCGCTCCGATGATCGAAAGCGATCACGGGGGTCGGTAGAGCCGTCCAGCGGGCGAGCGGCTCAGCGGCGGCGAAAGCCGCGGTCAGGCGCGGGATCGAGCGGGCTTGGCAGCAGACCGAGCGGTGGATTCTCGAGGTTGTACTCCGAGGGCGCGATGTCGTTCGGCGCATCGGGATGGAACAGCGACGCGAGCAGCTGCGCCTGCCCCCGGCCGACGCCAAGCTCGCCCATCCCGCCGTTGTACATCTCGATGCCGGCCGACTCACAGTACGCGTAGAGGCGGCTGAGCTCCTGCACGCGCCCGACGCGGCAGGGCTTGATATTCACGATCCGCACCGCGATGGGGGTCGCGTCGAGCGACTCGACGCTCGTGATCGGCGCATCGTAGGAGACGCGATCGGCGATCGGCGTGAGCAGCGCGAGCACCGCCGCGAGGTCGTGCGGGTCCTCGAAGACGACCTCGGCGAACGTCGCGAGCGTGCGTTCGTACATCGCCACGAGCGCCGCCTCGTCCGCGACCTCGAGGCCGTACTGACCCTTGAAGTCGATCGTCGTGACGCCCTCGACGGCCGCGATGCGGTCCACGATCCCCTCCGTCCACGACGGAACGACATCCAGCTTGAAACCGACCGTCGGATGCATCGCCCGCCGGGTGGCGACCTTGTCAGCGTCGGGCGGATCGCCGAGCCCAAGCGAATTGACGAACCTCACCGGCTGCGGCGTGCGGGCGAGAACCTCAGGCAGGCTCGTGCTCGACTGACGCAGCGCGAGGTCGACCGCCGCGGACTCGAACGTCCAACGCCGCCAGTTGCGCTGCAGCTCATACTCGGGCGGCTCAGGCCACATCTCGATCGCGTCGAGGTGAGCGAGGAACTCCTCGAGCGTCGCCCACGTGCCGATCAGCGGAAAGTCGCTCGCCCGCAGGCTCTCCTGGGCATCGGCCAGGCCGACCTGTTCGCCGATGCCTTCCTCGCCCCGGCCGCGAAGCCGCAGCTGTGTCGTTGAGAAATCCTCGCGCCCGGTCGGGCCGCTTGGCACGAGCGCCTCGAACGAGGACGACTCTATCGCGATCGGCAGATCCTTGACGGCAGTCCAGAGGTCGGTCACGAGCAGGCCCCATAGGTCTACCAGCAGACCCGGCGATCAGCATCCCCGCGCACCAGCAGGCAGCTCCACTCCATTCGAACATCGCCAACGCGGTCGCGGGCCGCGGCACCGTCGCAGAGGCGGAAGCGCTTGTCCGGCAGGTCACAAATCCGCGGATCGTCGGCGCGCGCTCCGTCGCCTTTGTGATCGCGCGAAGTTCGCGACGCTGGATCCGAATGCGATCGTCGCGCCGGCCGGATCGGCCTGATCGCATGCTGGTGGCAAAGCACTCGCGCTGCGACGCAGCCGGCCGGCCCAACCGCCGTCCCAAAAGCGATGGCCGGCTGGAAGCAGCTGTCGTGCGAGATGCAATCGTCAGCGCTGCGTACCACCCGCAGACGGATGCAGCCACGCGCGTCGCCGAGAGCTGGCTGCTGGATCACGCCTCGGTCGAGCAGGGGACCGTAGCCGCTGCGCGTAGCCGCCGAGCATGAAATGAAGTTACCGGGGATCCGTCGGCCGCATCATTGGTCTTCGCCTATCGGATGGGGCGTGGGTAGGGACGTAATGATGCGACGGAACAACTCGTCGAGGCTGATGCGCTCGTCGCTTCGCTCATGGACGTGCAGAAGCCACACTGTCTTTTCTGGCAACGATTCATCGCCAAGCGGAACGCCGTACGTCTCTTCGCCGAAAAGCGAGATCAACAGCATCGGTCTTCCGTCTAAGCCGGTATTGACGTAGAGGACGTGATCCGCCCCCGGCTCGTAGCCATGTCCTGACCACGGCACTTTGCCGGTAGGCAGCGGCTTCATTTTGATCTTCGTTTCCTCATTCCAGAGCAGCCGGTGCAGCATCGATCCGTGCTCGGACAAAAGCCAGGCTTGACCAAAGAGCTCTCGCCCAACGTTCAGCGCAACTTTGACGGCAAATCGAGGCCAAAGCGTTGTTGAGATGCTGAACGGAAACGTCACTTCGATCGGGTCGTGGGGCTCGACCTCGCGGTGGCGTACCTGCCACGTGAAGCCGGGGTTGTCGCGCTCGAAACGCTCCTGCCACTTTCTCAACGTTTCCTCTTCGTTGTCTACTGTCAAACGAGCGTTGATCGAGCCGTCGTCTGCCTCTGATCGCGACGGGAAGATCTCGAGATGCCAACCACCCTCTCGCACCATTGTGATCCGGGCTTTGCGCCCGTCGGCCAACGTCACGTCTTGATGCGGAGCAAG
>JASLGD010000047.1 GCA_030150305.1 Caldimonas sp.
GCCCTGCGCCCAGAGCAGCGCACGCACCGCCGAATAGCAGAAGCGGCACGAGTTCTCCTGGCTGACGATCAGCGAGACGAGGTCGGCGACGTCGGGATCGAGCCGCTGCAGCAGGCCGTACTCGGGATGCAGCTCGACCATCGCGTGCGCGAGCCACGGCACCGAGGCGAAGTAGGCGATCGTCGGGTTCGGCACGCCCTGCTTCTCGCGTACGAACGCCTCGAGCGCGCGATCGCGATGGGGCTCCAGCAGGCAGTCTTCCCAGGGGACGTCGGCGAGCGCGTGGGCCATGGCTGCGACTCTAGGCGTGTTCGGCCGGACAGGCGAGGGCGTCGACCGTCAGCGCACGTGCGCGCGCCGCGCGCGGAAGCTCAGACCAGCTCGGCGTTGATCGCTGCGAGCGCTGCCGAGCCAGGGCAGAGCTCGCGTTCGCCGAGGCGGTTGAGCGGGGTCGCGACCGTCTTCAGGTGGTCGTGGAGGTCCTCTGCGGCGCCATCGACGTAGAGGAGCCCGGTCAGGATCTCGCCGCGCGATTCGTGGGTCGCGATGTGCGCCATCGCGGCGAGCCGGTCGCCGGGGTCGTAGCCCTCGGCGAGCTTCCTCAGGCGAAGCATGCTGCCGTCGTGCTGCGTCACCTCGATCACCTCGCCGGGCGCGTAGATCGCGGTGATCGCGTCGCGCCGCGGCATGAAGTCGAGCCGGTTGACGGCTTCGTTGTGGGCGCGGACGTAGTCGTAGCTCTTGGTGCTGCCGGCGTGGTTGTTGAACGCGACGCACGGGCTGATGACGTCGATCAGCGCCGCGCCGCGGTGGCTGATCGCGCCCTTGATGAGCGGCACCAGCTGCTCCTTGTCGCCCGAGAAGCTGCGCGCGACGTAGCTGGCGCCGAGCTGGAGCGCGACCTGGACGAGGTCGATCGCGGTGTCGCGGTTGATCGCGCCCTTCTTGCTCTTGCTTCCGGGGTCGGCGGTCGCCGAGAACTGCCCCTTGGTGAGCCCGTAGACGCCGTTGTTCTCGACGATGTACGTCATGTTGACGCCGCGCCGCATCGCGTGCGCGAACTGTCCGAAGCCGATCGACGCCGAGTCGCCGTCGCCGCTGACGCCGAGATAGAGCAGCTCGCGGTTGGCGAGGTTGGCGCCGGTCAGCACCGAGGGCATCCGGCCGTGCACGGTGTTGAAGCCGTGCGACGCGCCGAGGAAGTAGTCGGGCGTCTTCGACGAGCAGCCGATCCCCGACAGCTTGGCGACCCGGTGCGGCTCGATGTCGAGCTCCCAGCACGCCTGCACGAGCGCCGCCGAGATCGAGTCGTGGCCGCAGCCGGCGCACAGCGTCGAGATCTTGCCTTCGTAGTCGCGCCGAGTGAAGCCGAGCTTGTTGGCCTTCAGCGTCGGGTGGTGCAGCTTCGGCTTGGCGAGATAGGTCACTGGTGCCCTCCGTCCGCGAAATACGCGGCCGACCCACCGAGGGGGTCGAGCCCGGCCTGCGGCGGCCCGGCGCTCGGGCTCATGCAGCGAGCCCCTTCTTGGCGATCGGCTCGACGTTGTCGGCGCGAACGCGCTCGGCGATCGCCTCGATGATGAAGCGCGCGGTGATCGGCGTGCCGTCGTAGTGCAGGATCGGCTCGAGCTTGGCCGGATCGATCTCCTGCTCGGTGACGAGCATCGTGCGCAGCTGCGCGTCGCGGTTCTGCTCGACGACGAAGACGGTGGCGTGCTCGGCGACGAAGCGATCGACGGTGGCGCTGAAGGGGAACGCGCGCACGCGCAGCAGGTCGACGTGGACGCCGTTCGCCTGCAGCGCGTCGAACGCCTCGTTCATCGCCGGGCTCGTCGAGCCGAAGTGGATGACGCCGAAGCGCGTCTCGCGCGCCGCCTTGCGCAACACCGGCTGCGGCACGAGCTCCTTGGCGGTCTCGAACTTCTTCAGCAAGCGCGTCACGTTGTAGACGTAGTCGGGCCCTGCTTCGGAATAGCGTGCGTAAGCGTCGCGCGTGGTCCCGCGCGTGAAGTAGGCGCCGCGGCTCGGATGCGTCCCGGGCAGCGTGCGGTACGCAATGCCGTCGCCGTCGACGTCGAGATAGCGGCCGAAGTCCTTGCCGGCCTCGAGCTCGTCGGCGGTCATCACCTTGCCGCGGTCGTAGGTGCGCGAGTCGTCCCACGCGAGCGGCTCGCACAGGCGGTGGTTCATGCCGATGTCGAGGTCGGTCATGACGAACACCGGCGTCTGCAGGCGATCGGCGAGGTCGAGCGCGGCCGCCGCGAAGTCGAAGCACTCGCGCGGATCCTCGGGGAACAGCAGGACGTGCTTGGTGTCGCCGTGCGACGCATAGGCGCAGGCGAGGAGGTCGGCCTGCTGCGTGCGCGTCGGCATCCCGGTCGACGGACCGCCGCGCTGCACGTCGATGATCGTGACCGGGATCTCGGCGAAGTAGGCGAGGCCGATGAACTCGGTCATCAGCGAAACGCCGGGCCCCGAGGTCGCGGTGAACGCGCGCGCGCCGTTCCAGCCGGCGCCGACGACGATGCCGATCGACGCGATCTCGTCTTCGGCCTGCACGATCGCGAACCTGTTGCTGCCGGTCTCCTTGTCGACGCGCAGCTTGGCGCAGTACTTCTGGAACGCCTCGGCGAGCGACGAGCTCGGGGTGATCGGATACCACGCACAGACCGTCGCGCCGCCGTACACGCAGCCGAGCGCGGCGGCAGCGTTGCCTTCGATGAAGACGCGCTTGCCGACCGCGTCGCGACGCTCGATCCTGAGGCCGAGCGCGTCGTCGAAGTACTCGCTGCCGTGGTGCAGCCCCATCATGAACGCGTCGAGGTTGGGCTGCAGCAGCTTGGTCTTGCCCTTGTACTGCTCGCCGAGCAGCGTCGCGATCACCTCGGGCTCGACGCCGAGCAGCGCCGCCAGGACGCCGACGTAGACGATGTTCTTCAGAAGCTGGCGCTCGCGCGGATCGGTGTAGCGCGTCGCGCACAGGTCGGCGAGCGGCACGCCGAGGACGTGGACGTCGCTGCGGAACTTCGACTCGGGGAGCGGCTTCGAGCTGTCATAGAGCAGATAGCCGCCGGGCTCGATCTCGGCGACGTCGCTGTCCCAGGTCTGCGGGTTCATCGCGACCATCAGGTCGACGCCCCCGCGCCGCGCCAGGTAGCCGCGCTCGCTGACGCGCACCTCGTACCACGTCGGCAGGCCCTGGATGTTCGACGGAAAGATGTTGCGCGGGCTGACCGGCACGCCCATGCGCAAGAGGCTGCGCGCGAACAGCTCGTTGGCCGATGCCGAGCCCGAGCCGTTGACGTTGGCGAACTTGACGACGAAGTCGTTGACAGCCGTGAGGCGCGGGACCTTGCCGTCCCTCAGGTTCGTCGTCATGTCAGCGCCGGGACGCGTTTGGGCGCGGGCGGCCGGCATGCCTTGCCGGCGCGCGGCAGCGCGATCGAGAACTTCTGCATGTCCCACGCTCCGGTCGGGCAGCGCTCGGCGCACAGGCCGCAATGCAGGCAGACGTCCTCGTCCTTGACCATGACGCGGCCGGTCTTCAGCGCGTCCGAGACGTAGAGCGGCTGCTCGAGATGGCGGGCCGGAGCGCGCAGCCGCTGGCGCAGGTCGCCTTCCTCGCCGTTGGCCGTGAACGTGATGCAGTCGGGCGGACAGATGTCGACGCAGGCGTCGCACTCGATGCACTGGCTGGTGGTGAACACCGTCTCGATGTCGCAGTTGAGGCAACGCTGCGCCTCCTTCCACGCCGTCTTGAGGTCGAAGCCGAGCTCGACCTCGACCTTGATGTTCTTCAGCGTCTGGTTGACGTCGCGCCACGGCACCTTCTGGCGCAGATCGGGCGTCACCGCGTTGTCGTAGCTCCACTCGTGGATGCCCATCTTCTGCGAGACGAGCGTGACGCCCGGAGCAGGGCGCTGGCGGACGTCCTCGCCGTGGAGGAGCTTGTCGATCGAGATCGCCGCTGCGTGGCCGTGCGCGACCGCCCAGATGATGTTCTTCGGCCCGAGCGCGGCGTCGCCGCCGAAGAAGACGTTCGGCAGGCTCGACTGCAGCGTGTCCGGATCGAGGACCGGCATGCCCCAGTCGTCGAACGCGATGCCGACGTCGCGCTCGATCCACGGAAATGCGTTCTCCTGGCCGACCGCGACGAGCACGTCGTCGCATTCGAAGACCTGCTCGGGCTCGCCGGTCGGGACGAGCTGACGCCGGCCCTTGTCGTCGCGCACTGCCCGCACCTTCTCGAAGGTCATGCCCGTGAGCTTGCCGTTCGTGTGCAGGAACGCCTTCGGCACGAGGCAGTCGAGGATCGGGATGCCTTCGTGGATCGCGTCCTCCTTCTCCCACGGCGAGGCCTTCATCTCGTCGAACGGCGAGCGGACGATGACCTTGACGTCGGTGCCGCCGAGCCGCTTCGAGCTGCGGCAGCAATCCATCGCAGTGTTGCCGCCGCCGAGCACGATCACGCGTCTGCCGATCGAGGTGACATGGCCGAACGAGACCGACGAGAGCCAGTCGATGCCGATGTGGATGTTGGCCGCGGCCTCCGCGCGCCCCGGGATCTGCAGGTCGCGGCCGCGCGGCGCGCCCGAGCCGACGAAGACCGCGTCCCAGCGCTCGGCGAGCAGCGCGCGCATCGAGTCGACGCGCGTGCCGCCGCGGAAGTCGACGCCGAGCCGAAGCACGTAGCCGGTCTCCTCGTCGATCACCGATTCGGGCAGGCGGAAGCGCGGGATCTGCGAGCGGATCATGCCGCCGGCCTTCGCGTCGGCGTCGAAGACGACGACTTCGTAGCCGAGCGGCGCGAGGTCGCGCGCGACGGTGAGCGAAGCCGGTCCGGCGCCGATGCAGGCGATGCGCTTGCCGTTCTTCGTCGCCGCGCGCGGCATGTACTCGACGACGTCGTCCTTGAAGTCCGCGGTGACGCGCTTCAGGCGGCAGATCGCGACCGGCTCGGGCTTGGCGGCCTGCGCCTCCTCGACGCGCCCGCGCCGGCATGCCGGCTCGCAGGGACGATCACACGTGCGTCCGAGGATCCCGGGAAAGACGTTCGATTCCCAGTTGACGAGGTAGGCGTCGGTGTAGCGGCCTGCCGCGATCAGCCGGATGTATTCGGGGACGGGGGTGTGGGCCGGGCAAGCCCACTGGCAATCGACGACTTGATGGAAGTAGTCCGGATTGCCGATGTCGGTGGGTCGCAATTCTCTTTTTCCCGCACCGCCGGAATGCACGGCGGGCACTGCATTGGCGCAAAGGCGAACAAGCAATCGTAGGCCTCGCGAATACCCTTGTCAGCAGGGTTTGCGTGGCGAAAGCAACGCCGCCGGAGAGGGCGGCGGTTGATCCGGCTTGGTCCTCACGCGGCGGGACGCAGCGGGGCATGCTCGGCCTTCCGGCCTCGTTGCCAGTTTACATAATATACATTGTCGCGCTGCTGGACCCGGGCGCGGGCGAAACCATGCCCGAGAAACAGAGCCTGAGAGTCAGATCGGAGCGCCGAACGACTCGTCGCCGAACGTTTCGTCGATCTCGGGCGACTTCTCGACCGACTCGTCGAACGCGCGCAGCTCGACGAGCGGCTTCTCGGGCCGCGGCTTGTCCAGCGGACGGCAGATCGTGCTCTTCAGGCGCGCCAGACGGTCGGAACGCTCGAGCGCCGCGAACACCGCCTCGGGAGCGGTCATCAGGGCGAAAGGATTGACGGCTTCGTTGGCGTCTTCGCTCGGCTGCATGGGAAACCTCGGCTGTCTCTGGAAGCGCGACTCTAGAAACCACGATCGGCAGGCAGAAGCTGGCGGACGGCGGTATGCGTTGTCGTCCAAATGCCGACAAACGCTGTCGGCGCGACTCCAGCGCAACAAAAACACCTAGCTCCCACAACGGTTTACCGCCGGGATTGAAACCTGATCCGTAGCGCTTCCGCGTTGGCAGGCTTCAAGAAACGCTTGAGCTTCGTGGAACAGTTCCGGGGAAGAGGCGCGCGAAGTTCGTCGCCGTGGCCTCGGCGATCCGCTCGACCGACACGCCCTTCACCTCGGCGAGCTTGGCGGCCACCAGGGGGACATTGGCCGGCGTGTTGACCTTGCCGCGGTGCGGCACGGGCGCGAGGTACGGGCTGTCGGTCTCGACGAGGCAGCGGTCGAGCGGGACGAACGCCGCGACCGCACGCAGATCGTCGGCGTTGCGAAACGTCAGGATCCCGGAGAACGAGATGTGGAAGCCGAGCTCGAGCGCCGCCCGCGCGACCTCGGCGGTCTCGGTGAAGCAATGGAACACGCCGCCGGCGGCGTCGCCCTGCTCCTCGCGCAAGACGCCAAGCGTGTCGACCGATGCGCTCCGGGTGTGAACGACGAGCGGCTTGCCGCTCGCGCGCGCCGCGCGGACGTGGACGCGAAAGCGCTCGCGCTGCCATTCCATCTCGGCGACGCTGCGCGCGCCGATGCGGTAGTAGTCGAGGCCGGTCTCGCCGATCGCGACGACCTTGGGCAGCGCCGCGAACTCGACGAGCGTCTCGACGGTCGGCTCGCGGCTGTCCTCTTCGTCGGGGTGGACGCCGACGCTGCACCACAGCTCGTCGTCGCCGAGCGCGAGCGCGTGAACGCGCTCGAACTCGTCGAGCGTGGTGCAGATGCAGAGCGCCTTGTCGACGCGCGCCGCGCGCATCGCGGCGCGGATCTCGGGCAGGCGGGCGACGAGCTCGGGCGAGCTCAGATGGCAGTGCGAGTCGACGAACATGGCAGCGCTGGCGATGGCCGCCTCGGCCCGGGGACCGAGGGCGAGAGCGCTGCGTTCAGATGGTCTGCGTGGGCTTGACCGAGGAGATCGTCGTCCCGAGCGCTTCCTCGATTCTGGCGCGCAGCGCTCGGCTCTTCTCGTCGTTGGGAAAGCGCACGCCGACGCCCTGCGTGCGCCCTCCCGACGCGTTCGCCGGCGTGATCCAGCCGACCTTGCCCGCGACCGGATAGCGCTGCGGATCGTCGGGCAGCGAGAGCAGGAGGTAGATGTCCTCGCCGAGACGGTAGTCGCGCGTCGTCGGAACGAAGATGCCGCCCTCGGCGAACATCGGCATGTACGCCGCGTAGAGTGCGCCGCGCTCGCGGAACACGAGCTGGATGACGCTCGGCCGCGCAGCTGGTTGCGCCGGCGCGTTCGCGGGAGGAGCGCCGGCGGCGCGCGCGGCGGGCTGGTTCATCGCCGCGAGTGTATCGACAAGCCCCTGCCCTCGCCCCCCGTGGAGCGCGAGGTTTTCAACGCTTCGCGCCCCTGCCCGACGAGGCTTTCGATCGCCAGGTCGACCGACCACGGATGCTCCGCCTCGGTCGCCACGCGCGCGAGCTCGCGCGACCACCGCAAGAGCGCAGGCAGCGATGCAGCGCTCGCGACCCGGTCGCGGGGGAAGTAGCGTGGCGCCCCGCCGCACGCGACGCAGAGGGCGTCGTGGCAGATCTTCTGAAGCGCGTCGATCGCGACCGGCAGCGGCCAACCCTGCAGCGGCGCGGCGTCGCCACGTGCGACGCTGCGCGGCAGCGCGAGCCAGAGCGCTGCGTCGAAGCCGCGCGACGCGAGCTCGGCGGCATCCTGCGGATGGCCGCCGCTCGCGGCAAGCAGCACCGCAGCGTCGGCGACGCCCTGGCGCTCGAGCCACGCCACCGCCTCGGCGGCGTCGGGCACCGGCAGCGCAACGTGCTGGCAGCGGCTGCGGATGGTCGGCAGCAACGCATCGGCGGCCGCCGAGCACAGCAGGAAGCGCGCGTCGCCCGGCGGCTCCTCGAGCGTCTTCAGGAACGCGCTCGCCGCGATCTCGTTCATCCGCTCGGCCGGATGGACGACGACGAACTTGCCGCGCCCGCGCGCCGAGGTCGTCGTCGCGAAGGCGATCGCGGCGCGCACCGCCTCGACGCGGATGTCCTTGCTCGCCTTCTTCTTGCCGCCCTCGCCGCTCTCCTCGCCTTCGCCGGCGGCATCCCAGCCGAGCGCATCGCGCAGCGCTTCGGGGACGAGCACGAGCAGGTCGGGATGCGAGCGCGCCGCGTGCAGCTTGCAGCTCGCGCAGCGACCGCAGGGCCGCTCGGCGATCGGCAGCGTGTCGTCTTCGCACAGCCAGCCCTTGGCGAGCGCGAGCGCGAGCTCGAACTGGCCGACGTTGCCCGAGCCGAAGACGAGCAGCGCATGCGCCGCGCGCGTCGCCAGCGTCGTGCGCAGCGGCGCGACCAGCCAGGGCTGGTCGACGCCACCGGCCATGGCCGCGCCGTCGACCCCTGCGGCCTTCCCGCGCGTGCTCATCGGCGACGCTCGTCGAGCGCGCCGACCGCCTCGTCGATCTGGTGTTCGACTGCAGCCTTGTCGAGCGAGCTGTCGATGCGGCAGAAGCGCTCGGGCGCGGCGCGCATGCGCGCCGCGTAGCCGGCGCGGACGCGGGCGAAGAACGCCGCGTCCTCGGACTCGAAGCGATCGGAGACGCGCGCCTTGGCGCGACGCGCCGCGGCGACCGCAGGATCGACGTCGAACCAGAGCGTGAGGTCGGGCTGCACGTCGCCGTGGACCCAGCGCTCGAGGTCGCGCAGCATGCGCTCGTCCTGGCCGCGTCCGGCGCCCTGGTACGCGAACGTCGCGTCGGTGAAGCGGTCGCAGAGCACGGTGTCGCCGCGCGCCAGCGCCGGCAGGATCACGCGGTCGAGATGATCGCGGCGCGCCGCGAAGACGAGGAGCGACTCGACGATGCCGTCCATCTCCTCGTGGAGGAGCAACGCGCGCACCTGCTCGGCGAGCGGCGTGCCGCCCGGCTCGCGCGTGCAGACGACGGTTCGCCCGAGCGCGCGCAGGCGCGCCGCGAGCGGCTCGATGTGCGTCGACTTGCCGGCGCCGTCGATGCCTTCGAAGGTGATGAACCTGCCGTTCACTGTGCTGGGGCTTTGCGCTGGTAGCGGTTGACCGCCCGATTGTGATCGGCGAGCGTCTCGCTGAACTCGCTGCTGCCGTCGCCGCGCGAAACGAAGTAGAGCGCCTTGGTCTGCTCCGGGCGAACGGCGGCGAGCAGCGACGCGCGGCCGGGAACGGCGATCGGCGTCGGCGGCAGGCCGGCGCGCGTGTAGCTGTTGTACGGTCCGTCGGCGAGCAGGTCGCGCTTGTGCAGGTTGCCGTCGAACGCGGCGCCGAGGCCGTAGATGACGGTCGGGTCGGTCTGCAACGGCATGCCGATCCGGAGGCGGTTGACGAGCACGCCGGCGACGCGGCCGCGGTCTGCCACGACGCCGGTCTCCTTCTCGACGATCGACGCGAGCGTCAGCGCTTCGTCGGCGCTCTGCAGCGGCGTCGTCGGGTCGCGCTCCTGCCACGCCTCGGCGAGGCGTTTGGCCATCGCGCGATAGGCGCGCTTCAGCAGCGCGAGGTCGCTCGAGCCCTTGCTGTACGCGTACGTGTCGGGATGGAAGCGGCCTTCCGGAGAGATGCCGGGCGCGCCGAGCGCGGTCATCACGTCGGCGTCGCTCATGCTCGCGATCGTCGGCTTCAGCCCTTCCGCGCGCGCGAGCTCGGCCCGGATCTGGCGAAACGTCCAGCCTTCGGTGAAGCGCACCGTCGCGAGCGTCTCGTCGCCGCGCACCATCTTCTCGAGCAGGCGGATCGGCGTCGTGCCGGCGCCGATCTCGTAGCTGCCGGCGCGGATCTGGCGCGCGCGGCCCGACCAGCGGAACCATTGGTAGAGGAGGAACGGCGACGTCTGCACGCCCGCGCGCACCCAGCCCTCGGCGATGTCGCGCGACGTCTTGCCGGGCTCGACCGAGAACTCCGCCGTCTCGGCGGCGAGCGCGAGCGGCCGGTTCAGCCAGGCGGCAGCGAGTGAGACCGCAGCGACCGTCGCCGCCAGCGCGACGAGGAGGAGGACACGCGCGAATCTCATCGACAGCGACACGGCGCAACTGCTCGGTCACAAGACCTGCGCGCCTTCGAAACCAGGGCAGCAGAATGATAATGGGCCATGTCCAACGTGTTCCCGATCGGGGGCGTCTGCCGCCTCGCCGATCGTGGCGTGATTCGCGCCAGCGGCGCCGATGCGGCGTCGTTCCTGCAGGGCCAGCTCACCAACGACGTCGCGAGCCTCGACCACGGCAGCGCGCGCCTCGCCGGCTTCTGCTCGGCCAAGGGCCGCCTGCAGGCGAGCTTCGTCGTCTGGCGACTCGCCGACGACGAGTTCCTGCTGTCGTGCCCGCGCGAGATCCTCGCGCCGACGCTCAAGCGCCTGTCGATGTTCGTCCTGCGTGCGAAATGCAAGCTGAGCGACGCCAGCGAAGAACTCGCGCTGTTCGCCGTCGCGGGTCCGCCCGCTGCCGCGATGCTCGGCGGCGCCTCGGTCTGGCAGGTGCGCGCGCGCGCGGCGACGACGCTGATCCGCCTTCCCGATGCCGCCGGCGTGCAGCGCGCGTGGCTCGTCGCCGGCGTCGGCGCCGAAGCAGACGTTCCCGCCGCGGAGGCGATGTCGCCCGAGACGTGGCGCTGGCTCGAGGTCGAAAGCGGCATCGTCACGATCGAGGCGGCGACCGTCGACCGCTTCGTGCCGCAGATGGTCAACTTCGAGCTGGTCGGCGGCGTCGACTTCCAGAAGGGCTGCTATCCCGGCCAGGAAGTCGTCGCGCGAAGCCAGTACCGCGGCACGACGAAGCGGCGCGCCCTCCTCTTCGATTGCGGCGTCGTTCCCGTGGCCGGCCAGGACGTCTACGCGAGCGCAAACGCGAGCGAGCCTGCAGGAACCGTCGCGAACGCCGCGCCGCATCCGCTGCACGGCGGCGGCAGCGCGCTCGTCGAGGTGCGGCTCGCCGCCGCGGGCGACGAGCTTCGCCTCGGCAGCGTCGACGGTGCGCTGCTGACGCGCCGCGAGTTGCCCTACTCCGTGCCCCTCGAAGCGCAAGCCGCTTCGTGACCGACGCCCGCGTGCGCGAGCTCTTCGTCTGGTATCGCGTCGACGAGGGCAACGCCGACGCGTTGCGCGCCGAGGTCGTCGCGCTGCAGCGCGCGCTCGAGCAGCGCTTCACAGGACTGCGTGCGCGCCTCCTGATCCGGCGCGACGCCGGGCGGCAGACCTGGATGGAGACGTTTTCGCGCATGCCGCGCTCGGCCGGAGACGACGCCGGCATCGATTCCGCGATCGAGGCCGCGATCGCCGCTTCGGCAGGGCGCCTGCGCCCGTTTCTCGCGAGCGATCGCCACGTCGAGGCGTTCGACGTTGCGCGCGCGGCCGAAGCGTCCTAGAGCGTCCGCAGCATCTCGACGTGGGCGATCCCCGCCTCGTCGAACGCGGGCCCGCGGCGAACGAACCCCGCGCGCTCGTAGAAGCGCGCGGCGCCGAGCTGCGCGTGCAGCATCGCCTGGCGATCGCCGCGCTTGCGCGCGGCGTCGAGCAGCGCGTCGAGGACGGCGCGGCCGACGCCGCAGTGCCGCGCGGTCGCCGCGACCGCCATCCGGCCGATCTTCGCGGTGCCGGGAACGTGCTCGAGCATCCGGCCGGTGCCGAGCGCACGGCCCATGCGGTTGAACGCGACGGCGTGCACGGCGTCGGCGTCGGCGTCGTCCCACTCCATCTCGGCGGGAATCCTCTGCTCGCCGATGAAGACGTCGTTGCGGATCGGACGCGCCGCGCCTTCGAGATCGCGCCAGCCGCCGACGCGCACCTCGACCATCGGCTCGCCCGCCTCGAAGCTCTCGAACAGCGCGCGCAGCGGCGGCGGCACCGGCAGCGCGTGCTTCGCCTGCGGATCGGCGAAGACGTAGACGAGCTCGCCGCTCACGAGCAGCTGCTCCTGGCGGAACGCGCCGGCCTGGAACAGGATCGACGAGTTGCCGACGCGCGCGCAGCGCATGCCGATGTCGAGCACGTCGTCGTACACCGCCGACCCGAGGTACTCGAGCGTCGCCTTGCGCACGAACATGTCGCCGCCGAGCGCTGCCATCGTCTCGTGGTAGGGCATCGCGAGCGCCCGCCAGTAGCCGGCGATCGCGGTGTCGAAGTACATCAGGTAGTGGCCGTTGAAGACGATCTGCTGGGCATCGATCTCGGCCCAGCGGACGCGCAGGCGCTCGAGGTAGCGGAAGTCGGATCGTTGCATGGCGGCGGTCGGCGATCGATCGTCGATCGTATGCCAGCGGCGGCGTGCGGGCCCGGCGCTGCGCTGTGCCAGACTGGCGCATGGCCCTCATCCAGTACATCACCCAGGTCCAGCTCGACTTCGGCGCGCTCGCGCTGCTGCCGCAGGAGCTCGACCGTGCCGGCATCGCCCGGCCTCTCGTCGTCACCGACGCCGGCGTGCGCGCGGCCGGCTTGCTCGACCGCGCGCTCGCGACGCTGTCCGGTCGTCCGCACGCGGTGTTCGACGCGACGCCGTCGAACCCGACCGAGCGCGCCGTCCGCGCCGCGGTCGACGTCTACCGCAGCGGCGACTGCGACGGCCTCGTCGCGATCGGCGGCGGCTCGAGCATCGACCTCGCCAAGGGTGTCGCGATCGCGGCGACGCACGACGGGCCGCTGAAGACGTACGCGACGATCGAAGGCGGCAGCACGAAGATCACCGAGCGGGCCGCGCCGCTGATCGCGATCCCGACCACCGCCGGCACCGGCAGCGAGGTCGCACGCGGCGCGATCGTCATCGTCGACGACGGCCGCAAGCTCGGCTTTCACAGTTGGCATCTGGTGCCCAAGACCGCAATCCTCGACCCCGAGCTGACGCTCGGCCTGCCGCCGCTTCTCACCGCCGCGACCGGCATGGACGCGGTCGCGCACTGCATGGAGACATTCATGGCGCCGGCGGTCAACCCGCCCGCCGACGGCATCGCGCTCGACGGCCTCGAGCGCGCCTGGTCGCACATCGAGCGCGCGACTCGCGACGGCAGCGACCGCGACGCGCGCTTCGCGATGATGAGCGCGAGCATGCAGGGCGCGATGGCATTCCAGAAGGGGCTCGGCTGCGTCCACAGCCTGAGCCACAGCCTCGGCGGCGCCAACCCGAAGCTGCACCACGGCACGCTGAACGCGGTCTTCCTGCCGGCGGTGGTCCGGTTCAACGCGAGCGCGCCGTCGATCGTGAAGGAGCGAAGGCTCGAGCGGATGGCGAACGCGATGGGGCTCCCCGCATCGAGCTCGCCCGCCGACGCGGTCGCCGACGCGATCCGGACGATGAACGCCCGTCTCGGGCTGCCGTCCGGCCTCGCCGCGCTCGGCGTCGAGCCGTCGATGTTCGAACGCATCATCGACGGCGCCATGGCCGACCACACGCACAAGACGAACCCGCGCCTGGCGACGCGCGACGACTACGCGCGCATGCTCGGCGAGTCGATGTAGACGGTCGTCTCGGTGGTCGTGGTCGTCGTCTCGACGACCGCGATCGTCGCCGGCTCGGCCGGCGGCGCCCCGGTTTCGCCCGCCGCCTCGGTGGCCGCGAGCTCGTCGAGCGGCGGCACGTCGTCGAGCGGCGGCGCGCTTTCAGCCGCGTGCTCGACGATCGCCTTGCCGCGCGCGTGCACCGGCACGCGCGGCTCGGGCTCGGGCGGCCACGCGGCGAGGTACTCGGCCCAGTGCGGCTCGTCGCTCGCCGCGACGGTCGCGCGCGCGAGCGCGATCTCGCGCGCATAGCCGGCCTCGTCGAGGCGGCCGCGCATCTTCTCGAAGCGAAGCCACAGGAGATACGTGTTCATCACGTCCGTCTCGCAGTAGCGGCGGATCTCGTCGCGCTTGCCGTCGAGGTACGCGGCGTACACCTGCGAGCCGTCCATGCCGAGCTTGCCGGGAAAGCCGCACAGCTTGGCCATCGCGTCGAGCGGCGCGTTGGCCTTCGACTGGTACATCGCAAGCAGGTCCATCAGGTCGACGTGGCGCAGGTGGTAGCGGCTGATGTAGTTGTTGTAGCGGTGATCGCGGTCGCCGTCGTTGTCCTGGCCCATGTCCCAGTAGCGCTCGGCGACGACGCCATGGCGAAGGCCGCGCTGCTGCAGCACCGGCAGATCGAAGCCGCCGCCGTTCCAGCTGACGAGCTGCGGGCGATGCTTCTCGACGCGGTCGAAGAACGCCTGGATGACCTCGCCCTCCTCGCTCCTGCCGTCGCGCTCGAGGTCGACGAACGAGCGCACGACCAGGCCGCCGCCGCCGCGGAACACGCACGACACGACGAGCACGCGCTGCAGATGCGGCGGCAGGAAGTCGCTCTTGTTGCGCGCCGCGCGGTCGGCGATCTCGGCCGCGTGCACTTCGGCGTCCGAGAGCGCGGGATCGGCGCCGCGCAGCAAGCGCAGCCCGGCGACGTCGGGGATCGTCTCGATGTCGAAGGCAAGGACCGGCGACATGTCGATCGCCCGTGCGCGACGACTAGCGCGCCGGCAGCAGGCGCGCCGGATCGATCGGCTTGCCCTGGCGGCGGATCTCGAAGTGCAGCTGCACGCCGTCGGCGTCGGTCGACCCCATCTCGGCGATCTTCTGGCCGCGCTTGACGTTCTGGTCGTCCTTGACGAGCAGCGTCTGGTTGTGCGCGTACGCGGTCAGGTACGTCGCGTTGTGCTTGAGGATGACGAGGTTGCCGTAGCCGCGCAGGCCCGAGCCCGCGTAGACGACGCGGCCGTCGGCGGCCGCATACACCGGGTCGCCCGCCTTGCCGCGAAAGACGAGCCCCTTGTTGCGGGCATCGTCGAACGGCAGCGCGACCGGCGCGGTCGTCGGCCACGCCCAGTTGATGTCGT